>NZ_BTPW01000011.1:0-107882 GCF_036246185.1 Lactiplantibacillus paraxiangfangensis | reverse complement strand
ATTCAAATCTAGAAACACGTAAACCACAATGGTTTACGCATCTAAAAGACTGGTTTACTCAAGAACAGTTAATCTTAAAGGGCTTAGAACTGGATCCAATTTTTCAACATACTTACTTTACAGCGCATGCCTTAGTGGATGCGTTAAGAACCAGAGATTACCAACGTTTTATCGAAGCTTTAAGTAGAACTGACAAAGTCAGTTCACAGCTTGAAATAACCATGAAAACCTATCGTAAACATCTGTCTCTAATTAAGAACATGATGGCAAGTACCTACTCCAATGGTCCTTTAGAGGGCGTTAATCGAAAAATAAAGCAAATCAAACGGACGGCGTACGGGTACAAAAATTGGTCGCGTTTTTACACACGAATTCGGATTGAATTTACAATTCAGAACAAAAAAAGAAAACCAATTCGAAAATGAATTGGTTTCCTCATAAAGTTACTCATCAACAGCCGTTGACAAAGAGCCAAAATAATCCACTCGAAACACATAATTGTTAAACCGTTTCTATTAAACTGACGCAATGGGCTTTGCTACCACAAAAAAAGTAAAAAACTTCAGATAAAAAAATGAGCAATCTAGAATTATCCTAGATTACTCATCACTTTACAATAGCGTTTTAGTTATCAATCACCGAGCGCTGGATCGTCTGTCCATGCACTTGGCGGCGCCGGGCTTCCCGGTATAAGTACAAGTACTTTGCCCGGGCAAGCGCCGTCTGCGTCACTAACTCACTCGTATTATTATCGTAAATCGCTTGTTCATTTTCCTTAGCGCGGTCCCAATCGACCTTGGCCGCGTTTAAGGTATTTAACAACTGTTGGTCAAAAACTGCCTTGGGTTGCTTGATCTTCTTGTTTCTTCCAAACATCTCTTATGCCCCCAATTACATCTCTTGGCGTCCTTCAACTGCTTTGAACAGCGTCATTTCATCAGCGTACTGAATATCGCTCCCAACCGATAACCCGTGTGCCAAACGCGTTACTTTGATACCAGCCGGTTTGACCAACCGTGAAATATACATGGCGGTCGCTTCCCCTTCCGGCGTGGCGTTAGTCGCAATAATGACTTCTTTAATCGCATCATTTTGCTGAAGCCGTTTTAATAAACTGGCAATGTTGATGTCTTCCGGGCCCTTACCGTCAACCGGTGAAAGTACCCCGTGTAAGACGTGATACAGACCGTTATATTCCTTGATCTTTTCCATCGCCATCACGTCCTTGGCCTCTTCCACGACCAGCACCGTGCTTTGATCACGGGACTTATCGCGACAAACGACGCAAGGGTCGTCTTCGGTGATGTTGCCACAAATACTGCAAAAGTGTAGATCACGCTTTGCGGCTACGAGCGACTTGGCAAACTCGGTCACGTCGTCGCCGTCCATATCAATCGTGTAAAAGGCCAGGCGGGTCGCAGTCTTACCACCAATGCCGGGGAGCTTCATATAACTATCAATCAACTTAGCAATTGGTTCTGGATACTGCATGTGTTTACCTCACTCTACTTGCTTACTTTAAACCTTGGGTGTACTTGCCCATCGTACTTTGAGTTTGTGCTTCAATCTTCCCTAAAGCGTCGTTAACGGCAGCGACCACCAAGTCTTGTAACATGTCGACGTCGTCTGGATCAACGGCATCAGGATTGATGGTGATGTCTTTCATCTTTTTGTCACCCGTAAAAGTGACTTTGACCATGTCATCTGGTGCAGTGCCTTCAAAGGTTTGTTCGTTCAAAGCTTCTTGTTCCGCAGACATTTGTGCCTGCATCTTTTTCATTTGTTTCATCATGTTTTGCATATTACCCATGCCACGCATCATAATTATCAGTTCCTTTCGGGATTAAATGATTTTTTACTACTATAATATTAGCTTAGTCTGGTTTAACTTCAACTAAATCGCCAAACATGTCCTTAGCTTGATCCACCACGGGCACCTTCTCTGGCGCTTTCTCAGCGGCTTTGCCACCGGGTTGGTGCGTTGCCAAGTAATCTTTCCGAATCTGCGGCCACTGGTCCTTCGGCACGCATACGATCTTCGGTGACTGCCCCATCAAACGGTCCAAACCGTTGCTAAGTGCGTCGATCAACGTCTGATCATCGGTCGCCTTTTGATAAATAAAGGCGTAGTCAAACGCGACAACTAGGCCATTATCACTGGCCGCAACCGGCTGTGCGACATGCATTAAAGCGCGTTGCGTCACACTGAGGATGTTCATTAAATCGCCCCAGACGTCCCGAATCTTCAACAAGTCGTTCTTCTTGGCCGTATCCAGAATTGGATAAATCTGGCTAACGTTAACCTTTTTAACGACCGGTCCGTTCTTAGGCGTCTGCTTAACCCGGTTGGCTTGCGGCGCCCCACCGGTACTCTTGATATTTTTCAGCTCACTTTGGAGTTGTTCCACCTGATGCGCCAACTTTTGAACGGTCGGATCACCAGGATTAACAGCTGCCGGCGTTGCGGCTTGTGCGGGCTGACCATCGAGTTGCGCCAATTTGACCGTTAACACTTCCAGATAGACGTCCGGATGCGTCGTGAACCGCATTTGTTGTTGAATATCATTGAGCGTTTTGATCATTTGATATAGCACTTCAGCGTCAATACTCTTGGCAAAGTCTTCAAAGCGTTTGTCGTCTTCACCCATCGCAACACTGTCGACCATTTCTGGTGCTTGTTGATAGAGTAACACGTCACGCGTATAGCTGATCAAATCTTCGATGAAACGGTTCGCATCTTTACCTTCTTGTAAGATTTCCCGCATCGTTTCTAGCGCCGGCTTCGTCACGTGGTTCGTCACTTCTTCAACGTAATCGGCAATCAGCTTCTTAGTCACACTTCCCGTGACCATCAGCGCGTCGTCTAACGTTACGGTGTTATCCCCAAACGAAATGACCTGATCCAAAATACTGAGGGCGTCACGCATCCCGCCTTCCGCGGCCTGTGCAATGACCCGTAAAGCTTTTTCGTCGTAAGTGACGTCTTTTTGTTTCAGGATGTAGACCATCCGTTCGTAACTATCCTTGGCCGTGATCCGGCGAAAATCGAACCGTTGCGTCCGCGAAATAATCGTCAATGGAATCTTATGCGGTTCGGTCGTCGCTAAAATGAAGATCACGTTTGCCGGCGGTTCTTCCAACGTTTTTAGTAACGCGTTGAACGCTCCAGTCGATAACATATGAACTTCATCAATAATGTAGACTTTGTAGTCAGCTTCGGTCGGCGCATACTTGGCCTTATCCCGAATGTCCCGAATTTCTTCGACCCCGTTATTAGAAGCCGCATCAATTTCGATCACATCATTTAGCTGACCCTTAGTAATGGCCTTACAAGTGTCGCATTCGTTACAAGGTTCGCCGTCAACCAGATGGTGACAGTTAATCGCCTTGGCAAAAATTTTGGCAGCGGACGTTTTCCCCGTCCCCCGTGGCCCAGTAAATAAATACGCATGACTCGTCTGATGGGTCATGATCGCATTTTTCAACGTCTGGGTAATCATCTGTTGACCGACGATTTCATCAAAACGTTGGGGTCGCCAAACCCGATATAATGCCCGATACATGCGAATCTTCCTTTCTCACTAGCCCACTGGCTGCACGTTAATTAAACAATTGATTTTAAATAAAAAGCTCTCAACCGAATGGCTAAGAGCTGTTACATTTCATAAAAACTTAAGGCACAAGATGAAGCAAACTTAGTGCTGCTTCCTTCCGGACCTGACACGATTCGTAAATCCACCCTTGCCTTAAGGCCTTGCGGCAAATACTATAATACATGATTTAAACTAAGATTACCAGCCATCAGTTTAACTTTTTTTCAGCTGCGGCCCGGCGCGCCTTCTTCTCAGCCTTCTTACGTTTACGAATGCTTCGGAAAAAGTTTTCCAGTAATTCACCCGCTGGCCGTGCCAAGACCCGTTCGTGGACCGCCACTTGGTGATTAAGGCGCGTATCATCCATCACCTGATACAGGCTCCGAACGGCCCCGGCCTTAGGATCGCGTGCGCCGTAAAACATCTCTGGAATCCGGGCATTTATAATGGCCCCACTACACATCAGACACGGCTCTAACGTAACGTACAGCTGACAATCTTCCAAACGCCAGCTCCGTAAATACTCACAAGCCTCCTGGATTGCAATAATCTCTGCGTGCATGGTCGCATCCTGACCATGTTCCCGCAAGTTATGGCCACGACCAATGATTTCACCATCGTGCACGATCACGGCACCAATCGGAACTTCGCCGATCACGTACGCCATCCGTGCTTCGTGGAGGGCTTCTTGCATCCAGTCTTCCGCCGTTTTAGTACTCACGCTATCCCTCCTTTACACTTTGTAAGATGTAATAACCCTTATCCTTCTTAATAATCTGACAATTACCAAAAGTTGCCTGCATTAACTTCTTGGCTGACGGCGCCCCCTGTTTTTTCTGGAGAACGACCGTCAACGTCCCACCGGTCATTAAGCGTGATACCGCGCCCGTTAGCATGGCATCAATCACGTCTTTTCCAGCACGTACAGGTGGATTCGTGACAATGGCGGCGTAGTCCGTCTTGGTCACTTGCTCGTAAACGTCAGACGTAAAGATATTGACGTTAGTAATCTGATTCAGCGCCGTATTCTTACGGGCTAAACTCAACGCCAACTCGTTGACATCGACCATATCAACCGTCCGTTCGGGCGACTGGTAGGCTAATGCCATGCCGATTGGGCCGTAACCGGTCCCTAAATCTAAGATTGCGCCAGCCGGCAACTGGCTAGGGTCAAACGCCGCAAGCAAGGTCCGGGAACCGTAATCCACGGTCCGCTTAGAAAAGACACCGTTATCGGTCGTAAATTTAAAGTCGTGCTGAAAAATTTCAAAATTCCACTGCTTTTCGTCATGCACAACTTCTGGATTGTGTGTATAATAATAGTTGGTCATATTTATTTTCCTCTGATTTATGGTCTAGTTCTATGATAACTGATTTATAGAAGGAACAACAATAAAATAAAAAATTTTCAAGCAATGGTTAAAGACCGTTATTAACACAATATCTAGTGGTTAGAGCTCGTTTTGAGCCACTAGATGTTGTGTTTTTTGATTGTTTTTTCCCCCGTATGTTGTATACTGGGTTTATCGATAAAACGAAATAAGGGTGATTTAAATGAAAAAAGTAACGGTTTTTACTAAGAACAACTGCATGCAATGCAAAATGACTAAGAAATTCCTCGTGGCCCATAACGTCGCCTTCGAAGAAAAGAACATTAACACCAATCCAGAATACGTTGATTACTTAAAGAACCAAGGTTTCCAAGCGGTTCCCGTGGTTGAAATCACTGGTGAAGATAGCATTGCCGGGTTCCGCCCAGATGCTTTGAAGCAATTAGCTGTTTAGTCCACTGCGCTTTTTTGCGTGGTTACATAGCTGGTTTTAACGGATAGATTTGATAAGCGACCCACAATCAATAGTCACTACTGATTGTGGGTCGTCCACTTTATAACCAGCACCAACTCACATTGTTATAGAAAGAGGATTCCTTATGAGCTTAAAAGACTTAAAAGACGTCACGTATTATGATCTGAACAATGAAATCAATATTCCCATCAATAATCAGATTCCATTGAACAAGGATAAAGAAGCCCTAGCCGCATTCTTGGAACAAAACGTTAAACCTAACACGAAAAAGTTTGCTAGCTTACGGGACCGGTTTGACTACCTCGAGACCCACGATTACTTAGAAATGGACGCCATCAATAAGTTCGACTTTAGCTTCATTGAAAAGTTATACGACTACTTAAAATCGCAAGACTTCCACTTCAAGACTTTCATGGCCGCTTATAAATTTTACGCCCAATACGCGTTAAAGACCGATGACGGCGACTATTACTTGGAAAACTTCATTGACCGCGTGGCGATGAACGCCATCTACTTTGCGGACGGCAACGAAGACCTCGCAATGGCATTAGCAGATGAAATCATTCACCAACGTTACCAACCAGCAACGCCTAGCTTCCTAAACGCGGGCCGGGCTCGGCGTGGCGAACTCATCTCCTGCTTCTTGATCCAGTCGACCGACGACATGAACTCGATTGGCCGCACGATCAATTCCGCCTTACAGCTTTCCCGGATCGGTGGCGGGGTTGGGATCAACCTCAGCAACTTACGGGGCGCTGGGGATCCCATCAAGCATATCGACGGCGCTGCCAGTGGCGTTGTGCCCGTTATGAAGTTACTCGAAGACAGTTTCTCATACTCTAACCAATTAGGACAACGTCAAGGTGCCGGGGTCGTTTACCTCAACGTCTTCCACCCAGACATTATCGCCTTCCTCTCTGCTAAGAAGGAAAACGCGGATGAAAAGATTCGTTTAAAGACATTGTCCCTTGGTGTCACCGTACCTGATAAGTTTTACGAATTAGTCAAGGCCAACGCTGACATGTACCTCTTCAGTCCTTACGGGGTTGAACGGGAATACGGCGTGCCGTTCTCCTACGTCGATATTTCTAAGGAATACGACAACATGGTCAAGAACCCCAACATCCGGAAGACCAAGCTCAAGGCGCGTGACCTAGAAAACGAAATCAGTAAACTGCAACAAGAATCGGGCTACCCTTACATCATCAATATCGACACGGCTAACCGGGCCAACCCGATCGACGGTAAGATCGTTATGAGTAACCTCTGTTCCGAAGTGATGCAGGTCCAAACACCATCCCTCATCGACGATCAACAACAATACGAAAAGTTAGGGACAGACATCAGTTGTAACCTGGGATCAACCAACATCGTCAACTTGATGACTTCCCCTAACTTTGGGCACTCCGTTGAAGCAATGGTCCGGGCATTAACCTTTGTAACCGACCATTCTAACGTTGACGTGGTTCCTTCGATTCAAAAGGGTAACCACCAAGCACACACCATTGGTTTAGGTGCCATGGGATTGCACGCCTTCTTTGCCAAGAACCAAATGGCTTACGGTAGTAAGGAAGCCGTTGATTTCACCAACATCTACTTCCTACTATTGAACTATTGGACGTTAAAGGCTTCAAATGAAATCGCCCGCGAACGGCACGAAACCTTCGTTAACTTTGAAAAATCGAAGTACGCCGACGGTTCTTACTTCGATAAATATATTAATGAAGACTGGCAACCACAATATGCAAAAACAGCCGACCTTTTCAAAGGAATTTTCATTCCTTCAAAGGCGGACTGGGAAGCCCTTAAAGATGCCGTTATGCAAGACGGGTTATACCACCAAAACCGCATGGCTGTAGCGCCCAACGGTTCAATTTCTTACATTAATGATACGACTGCCAGCTTGCATCCAATCATTAACCGGGTAGAAGAACGCCAAGAAAAGAAAATTGGTAAGATTTATTATCCCGCTCCATACCTATCTAATGATACAATTGATTACTATAAGTCAGCGTACGATACTGACATGCGTAAAGTTATTGATGTTTATGCCGCCGCACAACAACACGTTGACCAAGGGATGAGCTTAACCCTCTTCATGCGTTCAACGATTCCTGCTGGCTTATACGAATGGAAAGACGGCCGCACGAACAAGATGACGACCCGTGACTTAAACATTCTTCGCAACTATGCTTACCGCAAAGGAATCAAGTCGATTTACTATATTCGTACCTTTACGGACGATGATGGTGAAGTCGGGGTTAATGAATGTGAAAGCTGCGTAATCTAGTAATTTATACCTTAGATCATTAGGAGGATATCAACGATGGCAACAGATTTGGCTTATTACCAAAAATTGCTCAGTAATGGCAACTATAAATCGATTAACTGGGATCAAGTTTCAGACGCAATCGATAAAAGCACTTGGGAAAAACTAACGGAACAGTTCTGGTTAGACACCCGGATTCCAGTTTCAAACGATATGTCCGACTGGCGGGCCTTGGACGACGATCACCGCTGGGTGGTTGGACACGTCTTCGGTGGCTTAACGCTACTGGACACCTTACAATCACAAGACGGGTTACAATCCCTTCGCCGCCACGTCATAACACCCCATGAAACGGCCGTTTTAAATAACATCCAATTCATGGAATCGGTCCACGCCAAGAGTTATTCAACGATTTTTGAAACGCTTAATACACCGGACGAAATCAATGAAATCTTTGACTGGAGTGACAGCGAAGAATATTTACAAAATAAAGCACAATGGATTTACAAGTTATATGATAACTTGGATGAAGATCCTTTGAAGCAAAAGGTTGCCAACGTCTTCCTCGAAACGTTCTTGTTCTACTCTGGTTTCTACACACCACTTTACTACTTGGGCCATAACCAATTACCAAACGTTGCCGAAATCATCAAACTGATTTTGCGGGACGAAAGTGTCCATGGCACTTACATTGGTTACAAGTTCCAACTTGGCTTTAAGGAACGCTCCGAAAAGCAACAAGCTGAATTCAAAGACTGGATGTTCGACTTCCTTTACAAGCTCTATGAAAACGAAGAAAATTACATCCACTTGGTTTACGATCAACTTGGTTGGTCCGACGAAGTTTTGACCTTCAGCCGTTACAATGCCAACAAAGCATTGATGAACTTAGGTCAAGACGCCCTCTTCCCAGATACCGCGGAAGACGTCAACCCAGTCGTCATGAACGGGATTTCAACCGGGACTTCTAACCACGACTTCTTCTCACAAGTTGGGAATGGTTACCGGTTAGGTCAAGTTGAAGCCATGCAGGATACCGATTACGATATTGGCGAACCTGATGACGAACGTACTCGTGACTAATGATTAAACTAAAAATGCGGCCCACTCGTGGTGCCGCATTTTTGCTAGGTGATTTAATATTGGAGGAATAATTTGATGGCAATTCATAACATTTGTGTTTTTTGTGGCTCGAATTCCGGTTTAGATCCTAAATTTGCAGATAAAACCACCGAACTTGGCAAGTACTTAGCCGACAACGACTACCAACTGGTCTACGGTGGCGGTAACCACGGATTGATGGGTAAAGTCGCCACCGCGACCCTCGAAAATAACGGCCGCGTGATTGGTATTATTCCACACTTCTTAATCGAACGCGGATTGGCACTCACCGACGTCACGACCTTTATCGAAACTAAAACGATGACCGAACGCAAAGAGAAAATGCTTCACTTAGCGGACGCGTTCATCGTGCTCCCCGGCGGCTTTGGCACGTTTGAAGAATTTCTTCAAATGCTTTCCTGGAGTCAAATGGACATCCACCAAAAGCCAATCGCACTGTATAATATCGACGGTTTCTACGATGACCTGGTCGCGATGCTCAAGAAGAGTACCACGCTGGGCTTCGCACCAACAGAAAACATGGACTTGTTTATTGATGGTCATAACCTCGACGATATTTTCACCGGTTTCCGCGATTTCAAGCACGTCTTACCACCTAAATACACGAATTAAGCGCATATACATTAAAATCCACCCATTCTTCAAACGTCAATTTGAAGAATGGGTGGATTTTTTTAATGCCGTGAATTACTTTGTAACCGTTTCGGAACTAACAGTGTCCGGTGATGACCACCGTGTTTGTTGACCCGCGTATTCACAACTTGTAGCAATTGTAAAATTGTAAAAATCAAAGAATTTCGTTTTCGGTAAGCAATGTACTTCGGTTCCCACTCCGTGACGTACTTTTCTTTGTACGACCGTAGTCCCTGAAAACCGTACAACTGATACCCATATTCATAAATCAGATGGGCAATCTTCTCTTGAATGAAGCTATAGCGTGAAACGCCCACGCCGGACAGCGGTGCCATCCCCATATTGAAGTATTGATAGCCTTGGTCACGCGCCTGTTCAAACAAGTGTACGAAGACCGTATCCATGATGCCAGACGGGGCGTCCGTACTAGAACGCATCAAGTCAATCGAAGTCGACTGTTCATTTCCTTGGGGCATGATGTTGGCAAACGCCACGATTTGATGCTCCGGACTATAGACCACCGCAATCGGTGCCTGATTTAAATAGGTTTCACTAAAGAAGCCTAGTGAGAAGCCCTTCTCAGTTTCCCCTTTTAACCAGCTATCCGAAACCGCTTTGAGCTCCGCCATGACTTCTTTAGAGAACGGTGGTTGTAGCACTTCAAACTGATAGTTATCCCGCGTAAACTTGTTCATTAGCGCACGCTCGCCCCGCAGTCGTTTACCAGCGAGACTGAAGTCCGCTAACTTCACGTGGCCTTCTTCACCAGTCTTGATAAAGTCAAAGCCCATCTCATGCAAATGCATCGTCAAGTTTTCACTAATTTCATAGAAGACTAGTGAGCAACCATCGCTATCCGCATCGTCCATCAGCTGTTCTAAAGCGGCCTGCAACTGTTCTTGATTACCAAATGGTTCACCCATAATAATCAGTTTATCGGCCTTTTTCTGGTACAAGAAGATCAGTTGATCTTCCCCATCGACCTGATAGTAGTAGGCCAATTTATCATTTAAGTACGCCAAATGTGAAATCTCATTTCCACCATACGTCGTAATGACCTGCTTGACCCGTTGCGCATCCATGGCCTGCCCAATCCGGGAATTATGACCAGTCGCAAAGTACCGGTACATCAGGACCAAAATCATCGCCGCTAAGACTAAGCCAATGACCCCAAAGACCCACAGCTTTTGTGACGGAAAGAATAGTGCCTCTGGAACCGCGTGCCGATGGTGAATTTGTGGGGCGTTATAGACCCCCACTATCGTGTACAGGACAAACGTTACGACATAGACACAAGCGACCCATAGCGTTTGGCCCCATGAAAATGATAGATGATCCCGGTAGTAAGCGTGTTTGGATAAGACGACCACGCCTAAAATAATCACCAAGAAGATAATGAACTTCATCGAAATGGCGTCGTATACCACTAGCCAGCGAATCGTATTTAAAATGGCGACAAATAAGACGACCACCGTGGGCCAAAACGCCTTCTTAACCCGCCCAGCAGTTCCAAGGGCGACCCCAATTAATAGGAACGCCATCACGATACTGGTCGCCTGATTAATGAAGAAGAACGTATACGGATAAAACTGTAGGAACAGTTTATTATTATAAGCAAAGTTTGGCACTGTCGACATTAGTAACATCAACAGCCCTGACGCATACAGGAAGACGGTCAGTGCGAGTTGTGCGAACCGTTGAAGGGCAATCTTTGGAATCCCCTCTAAGCGTTCATTAAACCGGTGTCCCGTGTCGTGCACGAACAAGACGAGGCCAATCGCAAACGGAATGATGTAGTAAAACAACCGGTAGAATAGCAGCCACGCGACCGCGTCTGGCCGTGAGACGCCAACTGCGCCTAAACCAAAGATCATGAAAACGTCAAACGACCCGATTCCACCGGGCACCATCGAAACTTCCCCAACGACCGAGGCAATGACGAATAACGGCACGACCGCCGCAAAGTCGATTGGTAGGTGCATGAAGTTCCCAATCAATAAGAAAAACAGGACACATCCCGTCCATTCACCGAACGACCCACTCAATAAGCGAACGACGTTGCCCAGTGTCAAGCCGTCAAAGAACTCGGAATCGTTGACCCGTGTAAAGATGAAGATGGCGGGGAAGTAAATGGCCCCACCGACTAGCCAGATCCAATAACTCCCGTACATACTCCCGATGCCAAAGCCATAGACTAGGACTAGCGAGATCATACAATACAGTGATAAACCTGAAACTAAGAATAGTGCAATTTTTGAAATGGCGAAGACAATCTGTTTTTTCGTCGCCGCCTTATTATAAAAATTAGCTCGTAGCGAAGCCCCCAGGACGCCACCGAAACCGCCAATGTTTGTAAACGTATTTGTGATCCACCCGGCTTTAAAAATGTAGCCCAGTGAATAGTGATTCGGCAAAAACTTCGTAATCATGACGTCGTACGTTAACATCGGCATCACCGCAACAATCCCAATCACAACCATACTTAGGAGATGCCACCAACTTTGCGATGCCAGTGCGTTGGCTAATTGTTCGCCACTAACTTCTTTCGCAATCTTGCCGACTTCCGTGATCACAAACAATAGGACGGAGAAAACGAAGAGCGCCTTAATAATGCCCATTCGTTTATTCAGTACCG
This sequence comes from Lactiplantibacillus paraxiangfangensis, assembly GCF_036246185.1. Lineage (NCBI taxonomy): Bacteria > Bacillati > Bacillota > Bacilli > Lactobacillales > Lactobacillaceae > Lactiplantibacillus > Lactiplantibacillus paraxiangfangensis. The sequence goes on along the minus strand of NZ_BTPW01000011.1, from coordinate 95,824 downwards.
CACCCATTTTCTGTAACGCTGCCTTCAAAGCTAATTCCCCCAATAGTTTTAATTGTTCCTATTATCGCAATCTTATCTGATTTATACAACTGTTGACGGGTGTTTTAAGCAGAGCTTAACACGGCTAGTACACTGATTTTAATTAATTAAAGTTATAAGCGCTTCATTCTATAATTACGTCAAGCAGTTCTTTACCCCACTTTTTCCTTCTTGTATAATTAAAACTAATCACATACATAGGGGGAATTTATGATGCATGCTCGAAAAAAAGCACTGACGGTGTTATTAGGGTTGGTGCTATTGTCCGGTTGTAGTGCGACAACTAGTCAAAAATCATCAGCCAAAGATACCAGCGTCAAAACGACTTACGTTTCCAAAAGGACTAAGGGGAATCAGAAAGCCTGGGCGACCGCCAAAGCGGAGAGCCAGGCCTTAGCCGAATCTGCTAAGAAGCTCAGTGAATCAGAAAGTACACTAAAAAAAGCGGACGAGCAAGCGAGTTCACAAGCGGCTTCATTGAGTAGCTCGCACGCTGAATCGGTAGAAGCTGTCAAAGCCGCCTCTTCATCAGCGGCAGCCGTCGCGGCGGAACAAGCTGAAGCTGCCTCAAAATCAGCTTCAAAATCCGCAGCCAGCGCAGCCGAAGCCCAGTCAAAAGAAGCGACGCAAAGCAGTTCAACCAAACCGTCACGCGCCAATAACTTTTCTGGGAACACGGATACCGCGCAACAGGGACAGATCATCGGTAACAGCCGTTCTAAAATCTATCATGTTGAGACCGGCCACAATTACCGCATGTCCGGTAAAAACGTCGTGCACTTCAATACGGAAGCCCAGGCACAAGCTGCTGGCTACCGTAAGTCACTGCGTTAAGGGGGAACTTTGAAATGGAAATCATGATGCTACTTGCACTGATCAGTGCGTTAATCTGGATCGTTTGGCATACTTCTTTACCTTCTCAGCGGCACCGTAAGTTCTGGTTATTAGCGAGTCTTTTATTAGTAACCGTTGCGACGCTTGGTGGTTGTGGCAGTCCGAGTTCTAGCGCTACCGAACCTGAAATCAAGACTGAGACCAAAACGCAGTGGGTCACGGCAACCAACGACAAGAAATTGGCCGCGTTACAGTCAGCTAATTCCAGCTCGGCTAGCAGTTTAAAAACGGTTGCCGCCAGCCTCAATAAAGAAGAAAAAAAGGTCACTAAGCAAAAAGACAAGAATCAAGCCGGCGGTGCCACCAAGGCCACTGCCGCAACGACAGTGAAAACTGGCAACAACCCTAGTAACGAAAAGTTAGCCGATAAAACTTTTGCTGGCCAACAGACCATTACTGTTAATCACAACGCCCCCGCTTTTAGTGCGCGTGACTTATCCACGAGTCAGGGTGCTTGGCAGAAATATACAGCACTCGATAATTTGAACCGGGTGAGCGCGGCTAACGCCCTCTTGAACCAGTCCTTAATGCCTAAAGCGAAACGTGAAGCGTTACACGTGAATCCGACTGGCTGGCATAACAAACGGATCAACAGCGGTTGGTTATACAACCGGAGTCATTTAATCGGCTACCAGTTGACTGGCCAAAATAACAACTGGAAAAACTTGATGACCGGGACGCGCACACTGAACGATCCGGAAATGACCACCTATGAAAATCAAGTGGCCGCTTACCTCAAAGCGAGTCCAAAACACTACGTTCGTTACGAAGTAAAACCAATTTTCAAAGGTAACGAATTGCTGGCGCGCGGGGTTCAAATGCGTGGGCAGTCCGTTGGCGACAATAGTGTTAGCTTCAACGTTTACATTTTCAACGTCCAACCGGGCGTGACCTTGAACTATCAGACGGGGACTAGTCGGGTCGGAAAATAACAGCTTTATTTTCAAAATTAAGACGATCAGTACAGGCATGCTTCTTGAGGCCTGTACTGATCGTTTTTTTATTGTAATGATGAAAGCTAATTGCCCTTGCCAGACAGCTGTGTCATAATTTCTTTGAGTTTTCACCAAAAGGAGGGATCAAATTGCCAAAAAGAACCCATGAGTTACTAATCAAGTTAAAGGTCAAATACACGGAAATATTAGGCAAAAACTTGGTTGGAATCTACCTTCACGGATCTTACGCTCTGAATTCGTATAACGAACAAGTCAGTGACCTAGACTATATCGTGGTCGTCAAACACCCCTTGTGCTTCACGGAAAAGCAAGCCTTAATGAAGGCGACCCTCACAGACTTATGGCCATTGGCACCAGCCAAAGGATTGGAGTTTCACGTCCTATTATTGACGGATACTTTACACTTTAAAGCCCCATTACCGTTCGATCTTCACTTTTCCAAAATGCATTATTCAGCGTATTTAGCTAACCCCAAACATTATATTGAAACTATGGTTGGTACTGATCCCGATTTAGCAGCACATCTGACGATTTTAACTAAGGCTGGTAAAGTGTTGACTGGCACCCCGATTGTCGCCGTCTTCGGACCTGTTCCCGTAAAAGATTATTGGGACAGTATTCTTTTTGATGTGGCTAATGCACCCCAAACCATTACCAAACAACCGACATATACCGTGTTAAACCTCTGTCGGGTGCTCGCCTTTCGTCGTAGTGGTCAAGTGCTGTCCAAAGATGCCGGCGGGCAATGGGGCCTGAAACATCTGCCAAGCAATGATCACGCATTGATTAAGACGGCTCTGATTGCTTACCGTGGACCTGCATCACGGCCAATAATCCAATCTTCCGATGCAGATTTAATTGCTTTTGCGACACGGATGCTGGTCCAAATCAAACCAGAATTACCATACTAGCTCAAATGGTTAGCTTATTTTTCTATACCTGTTCACTATTTTACGCAAGTAACCTATTGTTTCACGCTGATTTTATTACAATTATTAGAAACGACAGTTAACAAATAACTCCCAATCAGTTTTCTTCTCAAATCTCACTTTTACAATTAAAGGTGAGTCCCCCTCTGAATTACCAGCGTTTCCATGCCTAAAATTTCAGTTCACTTTCATAGCCTTTACAAAATATACAAAACAACGGCTATATCTAAACCATTTCTTTACAATAACCTCCTATGATGACACACAAAGGAGGAATCACTTATGTCAAAAAGTACCAAGAATCGACTTTTTCTAGCAGCGTTTTTAATTGGGGGCGGTCTGCTAGTCGTTGCACTATTCGCCGATTTATCAATTAGTAACGCGGTCATCAACTACAACAGTATCTTTGGCACGCTTTTTCAGACCTTTGGCTTATTTGCCGCCTACCTGGTCTTTGTATTAGCGGGACAAATCGGGATGGCCTACGCGCTACGCCACACTGACGAACCATTATTTGCGGGGCTACTTTTCTTAGGAGGCTTGGGCTTATCTGCTTGGCAACTCAAGCAATACCTTAACGAAGTCGCCAACTACGGCTTGTCTGCGCTACATAACATTCAAGTCGACAAGCCCATGGGCCTAGCTAACAGCGATAAGGCCGCCGTTAAACTTCCAGTGGGACAATCCCTTATTTTATGGATCGTGGTTTACCTGCTACTCACCATCTTGATCCAATATTGGCTTCATAAAAAAGACGACCAGTTGCTTAAAAAGTACCTGATTGTCGCCGTCTTCGCTTCCCTAACGCTCTGGTTTGCTGGGCAAGTGAACGGCGCCTTAAAGACCTTCTGGGGCCGTTTCCGTCCTTATGAACTCAACCATGCTCAGACCAACTTCACGAGCTGGGTTCATCCTAACGGGCCCAACGGTCACATGTCCTTCCCATCTGGACACGCGATGGCCGGAACGGTCAGCATCCTCTTCTCGTGGTTTGCCGTCAATCCTAAGACTAAGAAAATTCTTTGGATTTCAGGCGTAGTCTTCGCAATTCTCATGGCAATCAGCCGGGTCATTATCGGGGCGCACTTCTTATCAGACGTCACCTTCTCATTCCTGATCACAGCAGCCATCATCTACGTCATGGAAGAATGCTACCACCGCTTGGTCCCAGACGACCTGCAATTATAACAAACAAGCAGGAACTGGGTCGTTGGGGCTAGATAAGCGTCACGACCAGCGGCCCACCATGTTACTAACAGAGCGTTGCCTAGTTGAATCGTTTTCCAACAGGATTGAAACGGACAACCGTGCAATCCTTGTATAATTACCGGTACCAACAGTCCGTTTCCGTCCTACGCGGCTACGTTTCGGTTGGTGTAACGCCTGCTAATAGCACAAAAAAACGCACCCACAATTGTGAGTGCGTTTTTCGATGTCGTTCCTTTAAGTAGATGACTACTTAAGGGTAACAGTCCGCTTTACTTTAATATCAGTAGTTAAGGTTACGTCGTACCCGAATTGTACCCGAATACGACATTTGAACCTTAAAAAGCTGACAAATTAAAATAAATTGCATGCACTCTGCGAATATATTAAGTGTTAGGGTATCTCGCACCCTAACCCATTGTTAGCACGGATAACCCCTCTACAGTTGTTGTCCGTTTGTCCAAAAGTCCCGTGCCAGTTTCGCCAACTGACATGGGACTTTTTTATTTAACAATTACCTTATCACCCGGATGGATCACATGATTCTGGCTAATTCCATTTAATGAGCACAATTTAGCAACGGTTGTGGCGTAGCGTTGAGCGATTGCCCACAGACTATCACCCGAAACGACCGTGTAATACGTGTGAGCAACACCACTTTTGACGTAAGCCAGCGTATCACCGACTGGACCAGTCGCCATGTAACCATACCCGGTAGATCGTGGCTGTCGTGCCCATCGGTAGCCGCCTTTAATGATGGCGCGGTCAGTCTTGACTGTTTGCCCCGCTGCCAGTGTACCGATAACTTTGGCTGACGTTGATGCACCCGTTCGGAGCTTAACCGCCGTTTTAAGCGTATAGGTTTTCTTTTCCTTTACCCAACTTGGCGCGCTAGTATTCGGCTTTGGCTCAGCCTCAGAAACTACTTTAGACGTATTAGCGTACTGGTCCCAATCAGATTTACTGCCGTAAAACACATCAAGATCCAAGTTACCTGTCCAACCTGGTAGCCGACCAACACTGGCATATTGAAAAATGGCTGCGGACTTCCAATGCTTCAATGATCCATATAAAGAACGAGGATTGAAGCCCTTGACTGGATTGTAATTATTGTATTGAGCTACCCACAGGCCATAGTTAGCTTTAACGACCGGCGACCAATCTAATCGGTTTTCATCAGCAAGCCCCATGTAGATTACAGGACGAACGCCAGTCTCAGCATAAACGTAATCTAACCACGCTTTAGCCCAGCCAACACCTTGCGCAACAGCGGGGCCTTCAAAATCAAGTACAAGCATGACCTTCCCAACATAATTGCCAGCTTTCTTTAAAAAGTATTCCGCTTGCTTTTTAGCATCGCCCACACTGGCAAAATGGTAAACACCCAGTTTCTTATCCGCTGCTAATGTTTGCTTAGCATGACCGCTATAAGCCGGATTCACGTAGTTCGTTCCCTCTGTCGCCTTAACGATCACAAAGTCACCGGCAATATCGCCCACGTCCATACCCGTTTGATAACTTGCAATATCGATTCCTTGTAATGCCATTATTTTGCACCTCCGCTAACCATCGTCCCCAATGATTTGAAAAGCTCGTTACCGCCAACGCTGACGGCTCCCGCAATAATTCCATCTACTACACCAGCAACCGGCGTAACGTCACCATTAGCAATACCGATTGCCAACCCCACAACTGCACCAATCCCAATCGCCACAATGGGCAAGTACTTGTTGTTAAACCGCGTCTGCTTAACGCCCCAAACCACCACATACGTGACTACCGCAATAGCAGCGATTGTCGTGCCATTAATGAACTGAATTAATTCCATCATTTCTTAACCCTCTTTCGATAATAGTCGATTATTTCCTGCTTTTCGTTGTTTTCTTTTTTAAGTGCCCCATTCTCCTTCTCTAACTTAGTGAGTGAATCGCCAGTGGCCTTAGCCTTACTACCATTCCAGACTGGTGCAATTTGCGTGATCAGCGCAACCACGATAGACGCTCCCGCACTAATGAGGGCCACAATAACGACATCGCTCACGGCGATCAACCCCCAATAATAATTTTGTGCATCATTGATGCTAAAACGAAAAAGGCATACATTGATTCAAAGCTAATGATCTGCCCCGTTTGAACATCATGAACGACAAACGCAATCATAAAAAAAGCCCACACGAATGTGAGCGCCCCAGTCATGACAGGTTTATAGTACGGGACATTGATATCCCATAGTGAATAGACGACCGCTAACGTCGCAACAATCGCTAAGACAAAGATTGCCGGCGGGTCATCCATAATATCTAGAATCGTTGGCCTCGGCGGTACAAAGGCAAACGTATTTTGCTTGATAAGGAAATAGACTCCCAAGCCATATGTTTCCATCGCTTTCCAAAACCAATCTTGATTTTTATTCAAGTGATCTAACATGTTATCAACTCCTATGCATCCAGCCACCCTGACCAGTGACTATCATTCCAATGCCCTCTTATCATTTTATCTGTCGTAGTTCCTGGGGAGATCGTCCATCCGAAAGCCGACGACTCTTTATAGGTCAGTGCATTTCGTGCAAGGTTTTCATCTCGAACCATTGATAGTCCGGACGGAACAGCTGTTGACATCACAAACACTCCAAAGTCCGTTCCAGTAGGACAAGTAGCCAGCTTCCCATAGCCCCCGGTAAACCGCTTTTGAGTATTTACTACACTTTCATTTGCCGTCACAACATCATTTACCTGAATATTTCTGTTTCCATCAGTCGCAACTGAGCGCTGCCAACCAGAATCAGTCGTTGTTGTAAATCGTCGCGATACAAAATCCCCGGCGGATGAGCCAATGCCGTATGCGTACCACCAATTGCCTTCTGATATCACGGTACAGTCAATCACGCCAATTTGATTGCCATCAGTTGACTTAACGATATTTCCTTCACGAATATAATAAACACCTGGAGTAGTAAACTTAGACGTTACAAATTCCCGGAAGTCTTCACCTACTTTAGTAGATGCAATCTTATAATCATTGGGCGCAAACATGGCTTGTTTCTGCCAATCATTAGTATCAACCTGTTTTACAAAGCGATTATCGCTATCGGTTTTGTTGTAGAATTGTCCCTTATTGTAGGCATCCACTACTGTTCCGATACTCGTACCTAAATCATCGATTTTTGCTTGTAGATCACGTAAAGTCCCGTCAACAATCGTTACATAATCATCGGCCGCGGGTTGACTGAGATCGACATTTTTTAGAATAACAAACCGTAAGTTAAAGGTGGCCGCCGTACCGTTGTCATCAGATAAATTAAAATACGCAGTAGTGATTTTGCCCCCCCCCCCCGAAAATTCCAGAGATTATTAGGAACATTGTACGTGAATTGACCATTTGGTGCATCTGTTATCTTAAAGTTATCCGTGTCTGCAATAACATGTTTCCCATCAGGGGCGTTAGCCATAAACATCGTCGTCTTTCCAACCAACGAAACTGGAGCACCATTGTCTGCCAAAGTTGCATTGATTGCGACCGCACCCGTTTTATCCCCGGCCCGGCCTGTAATCGGCTCGGGCATCATTGTATTATGGCTATCCAATAAAATATCATAAGTTCGTATTGCCATTGATTTTTCCTCCTCTATGCCTGAACAATTACAGTTATCGTAAACGGCAACCACGTTCCGGCAGGGCAATCTTGAGCGCCAAAAGAAGTTTGATTGCGATATCTTTGAAAGTTAATTGCGTTTCGCGTGACTGTTAGCTGCCATTCACTAGTACTTCCGGATCCCTGCTGTAAAGAAGAAAATGTCGTAACAGGGACTCCCAAATTGGGTAGCCAATCAGCAATTTTAACTGGTTCTGGGCTTGCTGGTAAAGTCGTTGCAGGTGTAATAATTCCCCAGACTGTCACAATATTTCCATATTTATTCCAACCAATTACACCACTTCGATCACTTGTGTTATGTCCATAAAAACTAGATGCACAATCCATCGTCCCTCTAACCCAGCCGCCACTAACGACTGGCTTGGTCCATGGCGATGGGTGGTCTTCACGAGCAACCTTTACCTCTGTATAGTAGACACGCGCAACTAGTCCATCAATTGTTCCATTATTATCAATTCTGAACTGTACTGAACTTTTACCAGCAGGAACCACAAATGTCCCTGAGTAAGTGTTTATTGATGTAGGAGAAAAATTAACATTAGTTAGTACAGGCTCAATGTCATCATCAAAAATTAAATACACGTCCGAGTTTACGACATTGGCACCTGCAAACGCTTTGACTGACCATGAAACAGTTTCCCCAGCCGTAACATATTTTTTTGAACCTGTAGCAGTTATTTGGTCTGAGTTAACGTTATTCAATATGAATAAATTATCAGTCCCGTTATGATAAAAGCCATGTGTTGCAACTTGCAAACCACTACCAGCGGTATTTCCAGCCACAGACCACTGTTCTGTGCCATTTGGATAGCCTGAATTCATAACCAAATTTTCAGCCCCATACCCCGAATCAGTATGGATTACCTTAGCATCATCAGCTTTAGTTGTTAGACCAATGTCAGTGTACTTGTTGGCTTGGCTAGCTGCACTGGCGACCTCACTCTTGCTGGCAAACTGATTACCGGCAGCTAAAGAATTCGACAAGTCAGCGTTACTTTGCGCCAGCGCCCCCATGCTATCAGCCTGTGACTTTACACCAGTCAGCGTATCATCAGTTTGTTTTTTGGCGTAGGCAACAGAGCTATCGGCCGTACTTGTGGCATAACTTGCAGTACTTTCAACCACCGTACCAGCACTTGTCGTAAAGTCACTGACATCGGTTGTCAGCTTGCTTTTAGCTGCATCAAAATCAGCCTGCAGCTGTTGAACCAAACGATCATATTCAGCAATATACGGCTTAGCTTCATCGGCACTCATATCAACATCGTTGAAAACTTCAAGTCGAATGTTGGCAGTCGATGTTACGTTTCCGCCCTTCTTAAAGGTAAAGTAGGCCCGCTCATATTTTCCTGCAACGCTAGCAGCTGTATTTGGCATTGTCCAAGTGATTTCATTTTTATTTACGGTAACGTGGCTATCAACCACTAAATTTCCAGCGGCGTTCATCCCTCGGAACTCCACGGTGTAGCCCGTCAAATCCATTAACTCACCATTATCCGTGATGACTGCATGAATGGTATCAACACCGCCATCACCAACGCGCAATAGTACGACGGGGTTCAGCTGATTCTGCTTACTCGTATCAAGCGCTAGATTAATCATTGTCTTCACTCCCTTCATCAATTGGTTCCGTATTCTGTTCGCCGGGCACAACATGTTTTTTTAATTCATTGTAGGTAATATCATCCTTAACTAACCGATCACTTTCATACCCGCGTCGCTTGGCTTTTATCTCCCATACAAACGGCGTATTGGGTTGATCACTTTCAACAACAAAAAAGGCTTCATCGCGTGATGAAACCCAAACGTGTGCTGAACTATACGACTGCAAAAAAACCTGATAGGAAACTGCAGTATTTACTGTATCACCAAACAATTCTTCAATCGGAACTTTGACTGACATTGTATCGTCTGTCTTTGATTCACCAATATCGCCAAAATAACTTTCTGCCGTTTCATACGCGGATACGGCTCGAACACCATCACGAGTTGCCACAATGGCATTTTTAGTTCCAATCGTATTGAAGTCACCATATACGATAAGCTTTTTCCCAACATCTAACTTTCCAGCCATGTCAACGTTACCGGCTATATCGGTGTTTGAAAAAAGCGCATTTAGTTTTGAAGTGTCTGAAAATGAATTTCCTATTGAAATCTTGTCTCCCGTGATCTGCATACCATCTTCCTGAATCATGTTAATAGACGGTTTACTGCTATCTGTACTAGCATCATAGGCACTAAGCATTAGTGCACCATGACTACTTAATCCCAAACCAAGATTGTTTTCTAAAAATGGTACTAGTGTACCAATGATAGTATCACCTTTTTCAAACATGAAAATACCTTGGTATATTTTAAATCCGTACCCGCTTGTATTTTTACTTTCCAAATAACTCTGGTCCATATCAAATCTGATAAGGCCGTCATTGCCCACTATTTTCCCGCGCCGAAACACTACGTCGCCTGTATCTAAATCAATTGATAAGTTATTTCCTTTAATCGTACCAGCCACAATGTTAATCGCATTGATGTTAGTGATGTTGATGTTATCACCATCAATGGCATCGGCGGTAATCGCCGTCTTAAACGTCTGCCCGCCATCAAGCGACACGCCTAATCCGCTGCTATTGAGTAAAACAACTTTGTTTGCGTCTGACTTATCAGTGGCAATGATGCCGGCGTCTGTAAATTGCAACTCCGTCCGGGCGCTAAGCAAGTCATTGGTGGCAACTTGAACCTGCTGCGTTAGCCATGAGTTAGGAACCGACGTCTTGCCCGCCGCTACGTTAGCAAGCGTTGCCTGCGATGTTTTTTGTTTATCCGCAAACGACAAACTACCACAAGTAACCTGCGTATTAATTCGGTCACCTTCACCGTTATAGTCACTAACCACTTTCACAATTCGGACCACTTCACTGAAAGCAAGCTTCTCATCAATGACCGTGATTGAATCGCCAGCAGTAGCCATCGCATAATCATAACCAGCCGTCTGTAAATCGACTAGTGACAAGGTTAGTGAAACGGACCAACTCTTATCGACCCGCTCCTTGACCGCTGCTAACAAGTTACTGGTGATTGTATACCGTTCATCAACTACTGGTTGGGCTTCAATAGCACCGAACTTAGGATAGTAATAGTCATAAAGTGGTGACTTATATGCGACTGACAACCGTTGCGAGGTTACATCGTCTGGATTGCTATACGCACCAAACCCACGGCCGTAAGTGGCAAATGAACTGTTATCTGTTTGAATTTCGGCATCAGCAAGGTTGAACCCTTTGCGTACAACCGTGGCTAAATCGGTCCCAATTTTCGGCTTAATATAAACCACTTTGCCCTTTACATAGAACTCCACACCCGCTTGATCGATAATGTCGTTGAAAAGTGTGAGCCGATCCTTCATTCCCCAGCTTTGCTTTTCAAATGCCGCAACCGTTGCCGAGTTAATGTAGTTGTACCCAGTATCCTTAAATAAAGCATTGAGATAAGTCACAAATGTATGTGACCCGTCCCACGTTTCACCAAAACCAGTTTTACTGAATTTGTAGAAGAACTCCTGCACCGCGGTAAAAGCAACCGTATTATCGCTATCGTTGTGTTTAATCGTCACTACTACATACTCGTCGCCATCAAACGACAAGGACCAGCCCTTGTCCATGCTGTCCTTGACCTCTTGACCAAAATAGATGATACCAGTCAGTGATTTTTCACCGTTGACACCATCAGTTTTAGATAAAGTGGCTTGCGCTTGGTGCCCATTATTTTGCACATCTTGAAATGTAATCAATTAGCACCCTCCTTAAGCAAATAAATTCTGAAAGTTTAAAATCTTAATATTCCCTGTAAGCGACGTGGTTACCTTGTTTTGAACTTCTGGTTGGAGAACAAAATAGGCCTTATTGGTCGCATTGACCACACTCACGCCGTTTCTTAGGTAGCTGAAACCACCCAACTTAAACACGTCGCCATTGGCAACTGCGCCCGTGTAAGTGAACTCGGTACCATTCAACTTAATGGATAAATTAGTGCCCGCCTGTGTAGTCGTAAATTGAAAGATGAACCCTTGCTCCAATTGACTACACGGGACGGTCCCACTATAGGGAACAACACCGCTAGGAACAGGTACATCCCGCGCAATACTTTCCCCATAAGGCAGTTTGACCGTACTAAAATCAACTGAAAGTTTATATAACAACGTACCGTTGATATTTCCCTCAAGTTCAACCTTCGGTGCCTGCGTATAAACGAAAAAACGTTTGTTACTGGGGTAATTTTCAAGCTGATCGTAGTAATCGCCATCGTTCTCACCCGGTCGCTCAAATGAAGGCATAGAATCAGTCTTAAACTGGGTAATATAATACCCGCGAACGTCTGAGAACAAAGAAAAAAGACGATTTCTAATCGTCTCCTCTTCGTCCATATCATCCGCACGGTAATATCCCGTCACGCTAATTGATTTACTGTCATGCCACGCACCAAAGTCAATCGAACCGTTGCGATACTCAAGCTGTGTTTGGTTCCGCGTCACATTCGGCGCAGACTCCTCAAAATCGGTTATCAGCACTTTATACTGACTTAGGAGATAGCGCCGTCCATCAATCCTTTCAACTAATAAATCCATGCTCTAACCTCCATATTCCCGAAAGTAGCTTTGCTTGACCGCAGACTGTTGGTCGCCTTCCTTAACAATCGTTTGGATTTTGTCACCCACAAGCTCGTTATGAACCGTGAAAGTTGGCGTGATACGATCACTATCATCAATTGATTGAGTCAGGTCACCAGCTTCGTAGCTAGCCGCCGACATTTGCAAATCGCCATCATGAATTGAATCCACAGCGTTCGCGACTGAATCCGCAAGGCCATCAGCCATACCAGCAACATTCTTTTGAACGACGGAATACTTGGCTTGTAACCCTTCGTTAAATCCATTCATGATTGCGTTACCGGCAGGAATCAAAAGTTTAGCATCATAACTGATTGGTCCCTTGTGATCACGAATCCAGCCAGCAATACCACTGACAAAGCTCTTGACGCTATTAAAGGCATTTTCTAACCCCTGAAGGAAGCTATTAATAATTTTATAACCAGCGTCATATAAACTAAACCAGCTTAAACTACTAAACGTATTCTTAATACCGTTAACAACTGATGATACAACCCATGTAAAACCACTCCACGCTGATTTTGCCGAGCTGACCATACCTGTAGCAGCACTATGAACAACTGATTTAATGCCATTCCACGCACTCGACGTTAACGAATTCAAGCTACTCCAAATACTACTTGCGGCAGATTTCAAACCATTCCATGCTGACTTAGCAGCACTAGCTGCGCCACGAGCAAGACTTGAAATAGTAGACTTAATACTATTCCATGCACTTGATACGCCCGATTTAATACCCGACCATAATCCTGACATGAACGATTTCAAGCCGCTCCACACACTTTTAGCGATGCTGACTGTACTACTGATTGCATGACCAATAGCCGATTTAATACCATTCCACACACTCGTGGCCAGAGATTTGATACCATTCCATAGACCTGAAATAAATGACTTAAAACCATTCCAAACACTCTTGCCTGCTGAAATAATCGTATTCCATACTGTTGTCAGAACACCTTTAATTGCATTCCAGACAGATGAAGCAGCACTTTTAATCGAATTCCATAATCCACTGAAAAACGAGAGTAGCCCATTCCAGATTGATTTGGCATTATTTACAATGTCAGTCCATAACATTTTCAAATCGGCACCCATTTGCGTCCAATCAGCAGTTAACGCATCTAGGACTAACAAGATTGGCCCCATAATGGCATCTTTAATCATTCCCCATAATCCAGAAGCGATACTTACAATTCCATGCCATGCTTCTGTAAGTCCGCCGCTGATTGTAGCCCAGACAGCCGTAAACGCATCACTGACTCCTTGCCAAAGTTCGGCAAAGAATGATGCTAGGCCATTCCAAATGCCTTTTGCAGTCTCAATAATTGCTGTCCAAACTTCTTGGATTGTAGCTGAAAACGCTGTCCACATTTCGCTTGCTGTTGTAGTAATTCCAGTCCATAAGTCACTAAAATATGTTTTAACCCCATCCCAAGCTGCACTGATACCAGCTGTGACGGACAACCATAGTCCAGTAAAGAACGATATAATCGAGTTCCATTTGACCTTAACGGCCTCTACAACTCCACCTATCATTTCACTAATTGGTGCCCATGCTTCACTTACTCCAGATGTTATTGATAACCATAATTCAGCAAACCACTCGACTAATCCGCCCCATAAGTCTTTGATGGACGTTACCGGATTGAGTAGTGAAGTTACAAAGTTTGCAATATCAGTAACTCCGTCTGCGAGAACTTTAACAACTAATCCGATTGCTTGGCCTAATAGATTGAATAGGTCTTGGACAGGTTTAAGTTCTAAGAATGCACTAACAACTTTAACAACAGCACCGATTACCGCACCTAAAATAATGACAACATCTTCAATTATTGTCCAAGCCGCTTTTACAACCGCCACAATTGCGTCCCAAGACGTACTGGCAGCACCTGCCTTCACAAATCCTGAGATAAATGAATTTATGGACTGACCAATTGAATTGTAATAGTCAAGTACTGTCTTAACTACTGAAACAATTGCATTCCAAACTGTATTAGCAGCTGTTCCGCTTTGCTGTGTTTGATCAATAAACCTTCCAATAGCACTAACCACTTCAGCAATGATGCCAACAATTAGGCCAATGGATTTACCTATATTTCCCCATATATTTGATGTGCCACCGGTCTTTGCCATTTTTTCAATAAATGAACTAATACCTGCTATAACGTCTTTAATAATATTAACAACACTATTAATAGCTGTACTAATGATTGTCCATACAGACTTAGTCCCGCCGACAGAATTAAATCCACTAATGACCTGACCAATGATATCGATTACGTTTTTAATAATCGACCACACATTTTTAATTACGCTTTTAACAGTATCCCACACCGTATTGGCTGTGCTTACCGCATCAGTACTAGTCACGACATTTGTAATAGCTGTAATAACCTTACCAATGACATCGGCAACCGTACCGATTACGTTCTTGGCAGTTGTGAATACGCCTACCCAGTCGACTGATTTAAGTGCAGTTCCTAGGGTGTCACCAATCGTTTTAGCAAGGCTATCAACTCCATTTTTAGCACCAGCAACTGGTTCAGTTAATCCCTTCCAGAAATCAGAAATGACTTTGATCACTGATTGAATGGCTGGGCCAAAAACGCTCGTGAACGCACTGCCGACTTCCCCAATAGCATCTCTGAAAGTCTCGGATTGCTGGTAGGCTTTTACAAGCATTGCCACAAAGCCAATGATGGCAGCTAATCCCAAAGTCCATGGATTAACAATTGCACCACCTAAAGTACCAAAAACTCCTTTTAGATTGGTGGTCATTGTGTAAAGACCATTCGAAGCTGAAATAAATCCTCCCATGGCCGTAACACCGGCACCAATAACCGGGGTTAGCCCTACGAAGCTACGGATCGCAGATGCACCCGCCCCCTTTGAAGACTGCGCCCATTCAAGTGTTTGGTTAATTAAGTCAACTAAACTGCCGTTAATTCCCGAAGTTGCCGCCATTGCAGTGTTCCGCAGTGACTCCCAGTTACCGCCAACCTGTTCAATTTTTGAACCAAGGTTCTGTTGCATCTCATCAGCCTGATTCTTGAGGAATGCGGTTGATTCAGCAGTTGAACCACTGACTTTATCTAGTGCCGCAGCATAAGCTGCCCAACTGGTAGTTGTGCTACCACTGGTGTCGCCAATGCTCTTGATTAGTGGAAGCATTGCCTGCATACCTGCCGTATTGAACATAGTCTTTAAAGCTGCCGTCTTTTGCGAAGATGACATGTTATCAGTCGCCGCAGCTACTTCTTTAAGAATCTGTGGGAATGGTTTCATCTTTCCGGACGAATCAGTAAATGATAACCCTAAAGCACTCATTTCTTTACGAGCAGCCTTAGAAGGTGCTTGCATTTGTAGAATGGCATGGTTGAGATCCATTGAGGCTTGCGCCGCACTGAACCCTTTGTTAGTCATTAAACCGATAGCTTCTGACATTTCTGCCATACCAAATCCGGCATTTGAAGCAGTCCCACCAACCGTGGCAAGTGCTTGTTGCATATCTTCAATGGAAGCGTTAGATACGTTAGCCGTTTCAGTAAGAATTGCGGCTGCTTGAGCTGGTGATTTAAGCGAGTCTCCCCAGATGTTCATTGCCTGCTGAACAACCGAAGCGGTTGTTTGCAGGTCGGCACCGGTGGCAGTAGCGGCTTCCGCAATCGCCGGGAATTCTTTAGTAATTGTTTTAATCGACGCACCGTCTTGGGCCATTGATACCATGGCGTCCGCTGCGTCTTGAGCACTTAGGGGAAGTTCCGCCCCCATTCGGTTCGCCATGTCAGCCAATTGTCCAATGTCTTTTGATGTCCCACCAGCAATAACTGCCGCCTTATTTAGGCTTTGCTGGAAGGAACCATACGACTTGAGGGAAGCAACGCCCATTGCAGTCATAGCAGTTCCTGCAGCCAACGCAGTTTTGCTAACTGTAGACATAGCATCATGCGTCCGCTGTGCCATTTGACTAGTTGACTTCACAGCATCATTGACACCGTTTTTTATTTTCCCCATCGCGGACTGAAACGGGGAAATATCAGCGGAGAATGTCGCAACAACTTGAGCCATTAGCTACCACCTCCAAACACCTTGTTCAGTCGTTGGATCATCTTGACGTTAGGCTTATCCGATCGAGCACTCGTTAATTTGTAAACCACTTTGTTTTCAGCGGTATCTAATGTTTTGAAACCAGCCTTAGCAGCCTTACGTGGTTTCTTAGAATTCTGAATGTTCGCAATATTGATGGCTTGTTCAGTCAAGTAGCGCCGCTGGTCGATATCTCGCAAGCGGGCACCGTCCATCAAGGCCTTTGCTTCCCACAGATACAAAGAAAAAGGCATGTCAGGATTATCCGACATGCCTAATCTAGCGAAATCTATTAAGAGAGACTCTTCTTCATTGCGGCCAGCATATCCGCCACGGCTTCCGTTCGTTTTTTTTCGGCTGCCGTTTGGTCCTTGGTTGGATTTGTTTGACCGTACTTGTCGATCTGATCCACCATGTTCTGAGCCGCTTTGTGGAAAAAACCTGATGCCTTCAATTCCGCTGTTAAGTCGTCAACAAACTCGTCGTACTTGCCTGCATCCATATAATCATCTAAGGCATCCTTCACTTGATCGTCCTTGTAAGATTTTGGTAACAGAATGCAAAGTGCGTTGTATGGTGCCATAACATCGCCAGTAACGAATTGAAGCCACAGCTGTGCAGCACCGTCTTGACCGCCGTTTTGTGACAACTCTTTATTGGCTTTAAAAAAAGCCTTGAAATCAAATTTCACTTCAACATCTTTACCTGCAATTTTTACTTTTAACATTTTATATTCCTCCATTTATCGTCTCAGCTCGGCCGCGGCCTACTCGTCTCTGTATCAATCAGTTAATAGTTACTACTAGGCTTGGCTTTCAGGAGTCGTAGTGTCATCAGTGGCAGTTGCGTCAGTGAATTCGCCTTCTGTTTCACCAGGACGTTCTGCAGCATAAAGCTGGTTCAAAGCGTCTACTTGTTCATCACTTAATGGGAAAGTTGCTGGCTTGCCGTCTTTGTCAGTATCTGCCAGCTTGCCAATAATATTGATGGTGTAATCCGCTTCCGAGAATGAATCTTCATCAGAAATATCAAGGCTATCAACAACCCCATAGCCAAACATTGACGGATATGCCTTGTGATCACCTTCAACTACTGCCAGCCGTGGATCAACAATTACCCGCCATACTTTGACTTGGCGCCCATTGTGCTTTGCATCGAGGATAATATCAACTGCTTTGTCACCGGGAACCATGTAAGTCGTTAATTCAATGGAATCTTCATTAGTCGAAGGCGCAATGATACGGCCCATCTTCGTAGTTTCATCTAGAGAATCACCTTCGATATTGGTATCACCGGATTCTTGATGTGCTGGTAGAATCGCTGGGGAACCGACTGGCGCTACTTTGGGGTCAGTTGATTGAATAAAATACCAGACGTCCTTACCACGATAAGGCGTGTCTTTTACCAACTCAATTCCGTTATTAATTGGTGTATCTGCCATTATTGTTTCCTCCTAATCTAAATCGTTACCGTAATTAAAAGCATCGCCCGTCTTAAATCACGGCCGATGCTGTCATCAATACTTGTTTGCGTTGTTAAGCTGTTCCATCGTTTAACCTTACTGATGGACCATTTGACCTTTTGAACATAATTTTCAAAGTCAAACGGTGCCATGGTGCCCTCACAGTAAATATCAATCTGTTGCTCAACTTGGTTCAGCGTATCAAACTTAGTCGAAGCATCAGAATCAGTGTGAACATTGACATGTACCAACGGTAAGGTGTCCTTGGCCTGTGGTTGGTTAAACTTTACCTTGATACCGTCAGCATTTAGCCTGGTATTAAGTGCTTCGTACCATTCACCCATCGTCATTTGATTTCACCAGCTTTACGAAGTGCTTCTTCAAAACTTTGGTAAAAAAAAGGCGTGGCAGCTGAAACCGCCGGACGCATGAAAGGTTTAGAACTCATTTTAAAAGTCCCATACTCATTGAAACTAGAGTATTCAGCTTCTGAAATTAACGTACCTACAATGGCCTTACCACTACCGGTTACTGGCTTAGGATTAATGTTGTTCCGCATAAATCCCGTGCGATACCGGGCTAATGACTTGGCCGTGCGCTGTGCCTTAGCAACAACCCCTTTCATGGCCTCTTTGCCGTACTTATCAGCATTAGCTTGGCTCAAGTCAAGCTGATTTACTAAATCGTCCACACCCGACCACTTCACAGTTGCTCTAATCGCCATTAGCTACCACCTTCCGAAATAATCAGGACGGTTGACTTGCGGTTAAGGAACATCTTATTGACCGTAAACTGCGGGCTATCAGCACTAAATTGAATTCGTTCGGGCTCTGCCACAGCGCCTTTGAGATGAATCTCATAAGCATGCGTGTTAACTAAGCCATAAACCGCCAGTTCATTTGCGCTAGTAATAGGAATGGTTAGACAGTTAGCTGCTACTTGGTCGTAGCCACCGCCACCGTGCAATTCGTCAACCGGCTTGGATTCATAAAGCAGAATAACCCGATCGTTATACCTCATATAAACCACATCCCTGGCCGACGCCGCATGCTAGACTTGCGATAAGGATCAAGTGCATCCGCATACTGTGACAAATCGATGTCTGCCCAAGTATTAGACACGTTACCTTCACCACTGGCAGTCTTACCCTCGTCACCGATACGATTGAACATCTTTACTGTAACGTCCTTAATGACCCAGATAACGGCAGTCGGCAACTCACTGGCTACTTTGCCATCTTGGTTCACATAAGCCAGTACACGATCGGTCGCATCCTTAATCAGGTCGTTCAGCAGATTATCTTGCGTGTCATCATCGATACCGATTCGCAATTTACAGCTTTTTAATACTGTAGCCAGTTCTTCATCAGTCATTGTCATTGAATCACCCCACTAGTGCAAGCAAATCAGGCTTTAGCGCCGTTGACGGGTAGCTGATACCTTTTGCATCTAAATATGCTTTGATGTCGGCCACCGTGTTATCGCTGGTTGGTTTTAGCGGCTCAGCGATTGAAGCCGCTGCTATTCCCCCGTTGAAGCAGGCCCAGCGGTAAAGATAGCCTTCTTGTTGTCGTCAGAGATAAATTGACCAGCTTTACCAGCACCTTGCAACGCGACACCATCGAAGCCTTCTGTTTCAATTGTTCGAGTTGTTACGATCCCAGTAAACGCACGCCCAATGTTGTCAGGGGTAAAGATTACCTGCTTACCGGCCATATATTGCGTTGGCACCTTGGTTACTGTAATGTCGCGGAATGTCGTAATTCCGTTAGAGTCGATATTAACCGCTGAACCCTTGGCACTAGTAACAAGTTGATGGTCAATGATTGCATTGTAAACGTCAGCAGTCACATAAGCACGAATAGGCACAACAACTTCAAGGTCAGTATAAGTCTTGACAGCCTTTTCGAATAAGGCGTTAACATCATCAGTAGTGCCCAAGTCAGATGCAGCACTTGCTACCAAGAATGCGCCTAATTTCTTATTAAACATCCGTGTTTTAGTTTCCGCTTGTAAGGCTAAACGATCAGCGACTGCCGCATTTAAATCATTGTTGACAGTGTAACGGTCTAAGCCTTCATTAAACGCCCATTTGAATGCGTAAGGAACATCTTCATCAGTGTAAATAACTTCTTTCATTTCACCGAATCGGCTTGAATTGCCCGTTCCTGTGCCCATTGCAGTATTAGCGTCGGTGCTATATTCGCCAACGGTTACTGGCATGTCATTAGTCTTTACGCTAAATGCCGTTGCGTTGTTTTGAACGCCGTCCAAGGTTTGAAGTGCACCAAAGGTAGGTGCGAATTGAGACTGAACTCCAAAAACAGTTTGAAGTAATTGTGCAAATTGCTTCTGATAAACTCGAACCGGTTGGTTATTATTTGCGTTTGCCATTAGTAATGGCCTCCTTATTTTTTAGTGTACGAACTTAGTTTCTTTGCAAATGGATCATCGGAACCGTTTAAAGCCGAAGAACCGTTTTGAGGTGGTATCGTTTGGAGCGACTCGTTGACCCGCTTATTGACTTCCTCACTAATTGCCTTATCCAAACCGTCAACCGCCGTCTTGATCGCATCAGCGTCGCCTAACTTGATCAGTTGGTCAGCCAATGACGTTGGTAGCTTTTTGTCAGCCAGTAAAGCCACCGTACTGGTACTTAACTCACGTTGATTTAATTCTGCTTCACGCTTATCAAGTGCCGATTGCCGTGCTTCATCTTCGGCCTTAGCCTTTTCAGCAGCGGACATCTTGGCTAGCTTTGCGCCTTGATTCTTTGCGTCCTCGATTGCCTTGGCTTGGTCAGCTGCCCATTTAGCCTTAGCAGTTTCAACCGCCTTAGCCGCTCGCTTGTCAGCCTCTGAATCAAGTTTTGATTGAAGCTCTGCCGGTGTTAAGGTAACTGATTCTTCTGGATCACTTGCTGGTGGCGTTTGACCACCGTTTGGGTTTGGTTCGGCATTTGGATTTACGTTTTCTTCGCTCATGATAGTTCCTCCTGATTAGCCCAAAACAAAAAGACGTGTTAACCGATCCCAGCCACACCCGAAGGCCCAGCCACGATCACACGTCTTACTGCTTCACGCTATGTAATTTTTGAGCAGTTTAATGACTTACTTAGGTCAAATATTAATGTTGAACAGTAATGCCGATGGTATCGCCAGTCTCTAAAACCGCCATGCCATCACGTACTTCGGTTTCACCCTCAATAGTGATTTGAACAGTCTTATGCTTATCCTTGGCAAGGCTCACAATTTTAATTTTATCGACATCGCTTAGCTTGATTTGTGGCACCCACTCTTTAAGAACACTTAGTAAGTCTTGATTTGTTATTTCTAATCCACTCTTAGCCATGGTATTCCTCCTAATCAACTGCCGCCCAAGTGCACAAGCAATTTGGGTGGTATGGTATCAATCCTTCTGCTTCTTGCAGAGTAAATATTTCGCCCTCGTGATCTAAGCAATGGCGACACGCGCCACTGTTGGCAATCCAAACAACTTTTTTGTAACCGGCCGCTTCCACCATCTCCAACGCTCGTTGATTCATCACTCGTGAGCTTTCGGTGCGTAGGATTCGGCGTGCTTGATAGTCGGCAACGCTAAATTGTTTCCGCAATTTGGCCGTTTCGGTCACTGGGTTATCATGCGTAAGCAGTGCTCGTTTCATCGAAGCCGTTAACTCTGATCGTAACTGGTCTTGATTGGCCCAAATACGATCAGACCAAGTAGCACCGTTCATCAAACGATTAACGATTTCAGCGTCATCTACAACCTTATGGGACTCGTTGCCACCACTGTATAGTTTCCGTCCAAACTGAGCCGTTTTTTTGGACGTTTTGAATAATTGCCCGCTAACTTGCTTAATCAGCTTAGACGCCAAAATAGACGCATAAACATAAGCAGCGTATTGAAGTAGTTCGTCATTGTTGCTTGCCTTCTTCTTCTGTACGTCATTTTTTTTGGCGTCCTCGTCCACTTGATGTTTAAGCCGCTTGTCAGCCAACCGAGAATCATCCGCATGGCTGTAATCGTCATTTTTTTCAACAAACGCATACCAGAAAGCAAGGAACAACGCCATCGTGGCCGCTATATCCTTACGAATCAGCTTGTTGCTTTGGGTTTGTTTGTCTAGTTTGTCGGCGTACGCTTTGGCCTGTTGCTGAACCGTCTGTTTGGGCATTCTTGTCACCGCCATTCAATTGGTAATCACTATCGTCCTTGGCCTGCTCATCCAACATTTGTTTGATTTCGTCAGGATCGTTAATGCCCGGCAAGAAGTTGTAGAAATATGCCTGTGGAAGCGTGGCCCCAGCATCAACAACAGCTTTTATTTGAGTGATGTCGTCCGTTGGCAAGTTGTCACGGAAGGTGAATTTCATTTTATCAACGTCAGTATTCCATCCGCTAGACGCCTTGGTTTCAAGTGCGGCAATAATTTTGTAGCGATTATATAAGCCACGTTCAAACATTCGCCGCTTAGTTGAGGCCAGTTCAACCGTTCCAAGCACCTTGTACTGCATGGCGACACCGCTGGCATTGCTTGCGAAGTTCTCGTCAGTTAGGTCCGGCGTGTGACTAAACTTGTGAATGTCGTTAGCTAGCCGCTGTTTGTAGGCTTCGGCGCCCTGCACGTCGTATTCTTTGTGAATATATTTGGCGTCAGTAGTCGTTTGAGTTCCAGTAGTCGTAAATCCTGACTTGATAAGCAACATGTTGGCGTCTTTCATTTCTTTCAGCAACTCCAACTTCTTACGTGCCAAATCAAGCGCAGCGTCCTTATCAGTTGGGTCTATCCCATCGTTTAGGTTAGCTCCCTCAAGCAATGTATCAATGTCACCTTGGATCACAAGCATGGCTTCATTTAAATCCGTCATATAGTTGGCAGTGTCAGATTGGGCACCGTCATAGGCATCAATTGCGGGAATGACAGTTTCAAAATCACCTAAGCGGAAATTGCTGTTCTTAAACTCAGTGACTGGAAATGCAAAAACATTTTCCTCACTCTCTTGTTTCATCTCGCCGCCCATTTCAGTTGGCATAAAAGTAATATGATTGGCAACCGTCCAGTACTCGGGAACAAATTTAATTGTGGCTTTGTCTTGGTCGTCAATTGACTCGATTTGATGGTAGCGGACGGCGACAATTGGCTGCGGGTCTACGTCTTGAGAGTAAATCACGAACGTATCTAACGGATCCAACCGAACTAGGTGCTCGGTGTTATCCTTGCCGCGGTAAACCAACTCATAGGCACGCCCATACCGTGTCATATCAAGAAATAGGTCGTAGTTTTCGGCATCAGTGTCGTTGGCGTCAACCATCTTATCAAATACCGCATCATCATTTTCAGTCTTGACGTTGATAGGATTGCCAACAGAATAACTGGTTTGAAAGTCAGCGATGTACTTGCCGAACGAATGCGTGATTCGATGGTCTGACTTGCCTTTCTCATGGCGCCGGCTGTCTTGATCCAGAATGCCGGGGTTAAACCCTTTGTAGTAGCGGTCTAACTTCACCAATCGCGGTCGCTGATAGTCATAATGATGCTTAATGAACTTCATCAAGCGGTCTGGTGTCAGACTATCTAAACTTTCCTGATAGACCATATTCGCTTGATCATAATTCTCATAATACTTAACCATGCTTTACCTCCTCCCTTATAATCCTAGGTTCTTAACCGCTTTAACTCGGTCTTGATAGTTCATATAGTGGCCAGCACGCATAAACATGAACGGCTCCATGCTGTAACGTAACGCGTCGACCGCATGGTTGTTTTCATCCTTCGGCTTATTTAACCAGTTGCCGAATTTATCCTGATCATAAACATAGGTATTGAATTCCTCTAAAAGGCCATGCACGCGGGGGTGCACGATATAGTGATACGATTGCATGAACTGGACGCCTTGCATCACACTATCGCTACCCTTGCCAGCGGCTCTGATGTTCGGTACACCATGAACGCGCGATAGTTCCGTAATCATTCGACCCTCGGCACTATCGGCAATAATCGGAATACCGTATGCCTTATGCTGGCCTAACTCCTGCGCTATCTGTTGAGTTAGCAAGTGCTGCTTATAAAACTCATCGTAGATGTAAACAATCCGGTTTGCCTGATCAATCGCCATAAATTCCCCGGCGGTTGGGTCATGCTTGAAACCGAAGTCTAAACCAACCGATTTAGGTAACTTGGCAATTGATTCCATCGTGAAGTCCTTCTGCTCGAATAAGCCCTCAAATACTAATCCTTCCGCAACGCCCCACTCACCGGCGACTGCAACGCGGGCACGATTAGGGTTAGTGATTAGCATATCCTCAAGGCTTTCAATATAATCCTTATCCAAGTGATTGTTATCTTTGTAAGTCGTCGTCAGCGCCAGTGTCCGTTTCTTGCGTGTCTTCTTATCGAAGAACTTGGCCTTTAGCCAACTCTTATCAGACCACGGGTTAAACGTCAGAATTGATTGATAGAAACCATTATCCGGCAAGATACCACGAAGCGATTCTTCAACCGTTTCAAATCCAGATTCAGACTTCAACTCATAGGCTTCTTCATACCAGACACGGCATAAATTGCCGACAGTCGTTTGAATTGAAGTAATCTTTAAAGGATCATCCATACCACGGAAAAACACCTTTTGTCCTGTCGGCTTGTAGGTAATCTCTAACGGGCTAGTTGTGAATTTAAAAAGGTCGCCCACCCCTAACGAGTAAGCAACCTTCTTGATTGTAGCAAACGTTGAATCTTTATGCGTTCCAAAGAACTGCCGGACAACCAGCCAATTGACATAAGGGTGAATCACAATATCAACGATGACTTTTTCAGCGGCTGAGTATGACTTGGCGGAACCACGCGATCCTTTATACGCAATATACCGTTTTCTACTAGTAAATAGCGGATAATAAGCCGGCGATACCATCTTTCGAACATCTAAGTTAATCTCCGGCATCATCATCACCTCCTGTTGACGGTGGTGGGTCAGGCATTGTCACGTTAACGATTACTTGGCCATTAGAATCAGAATTAATATCTTTGGCTTTAGCATCCGCAATATCCGCCTCCGCTTTAACGCGTCGAATCTGTTGTTTAAGCAGTTCAGGATCAGTGACGTTTTCACTATACTTATCCGGATAGTTGTTTTTAAGCCAGAAAATCATGGCGGTATTGTCACCCTTTAACGCCTTTTTAAGCAGTGCGTTTTCTACCGCATAGTTTGCTTCTTCTTTTCCCTTTTTTAAGGCCCGACAAATCTGACTATGACTTTTTTTCCATCGTTCAAGGGTACGAGGTGAAACCCCAATGTTAGCGGCGATTTGCTCGTCAGTTAAGCCATTCATTTTCCAACCACGTAGAAGTGCCAGATTGTCGTTTTCCAGCCATTTTTGGTATCTTCCAGTAGCCATTACATCAAGCACCACCTATCCTTCCAATGCAAAATAAAAGCGCCCCTAAAGGCGTTATGTTGGCTATTAACAATACATTTCGAATACTACCGCTTGCTTGTCCTGATCAATGTACGTGTGGTCGTATGGAACTGCCAAATACATGTTGCAGAATACTAATAACGAATGTAAGTCTTTGACGTCATCCGCTTCGACAACATCTCCCCACGCGCCAACCTTCTTACCAACCAATGTTTTTGCAAATTTTAATGTCCATGTCGTTTTCATAATGCGATACCTCCGAGGCTTTAATGTGTTCTATAACTCCTTCAACAGCTCAGAAGATACCACTGAGATTCTCTTAAAACGAGCTCAAAATACTCTTTTAAGGTAACTTATCGCTCAATATATTCGCCTTTATACATGCCGATATCAAGCTCGCCAATCTTACTAAATGGAATTTCTTCAACCTTTAGTCGTTTACGATAACGTTTGTCGATAAAGTAAATATAGCGTAGCTGATATCCCTTCATTACATTAGCATTGGCTGCGGCTAAATACTTTTTAAAATCATACTTGCCCCCTGTGACATCGTAATAGCTTCGCCCTCCTAATTCCTTACGCGGGGTTGTTGGGTTGCTTTCCAATGTCATTTTATGAATCTTTTCACCACTAGGTAATTGAGCAAGATTATAATTAGCTTTTATTTCAGTCAAAACAAAATTTGATGCTCGATAAATCGTTCCATCACCACACGAGACGGCATCAGCAAAGCTAACAATCCATTTAATTTGTGGGGCATGCTTTTTAATGAGCTTAATTGATAACGATATACAACGGCTTTCACTGTTCCGAGGTAATGCCTCATCAAATGCCATCCGATTGAGTTCAAGCATTTCATTCCAGCCAGTCCCATTAACCAATCCCAGAATTTTACTTTTATCCAGCGGCGGCCCATACGACATAACTCCATGTAGCTCACCATCTAAAAACGCTCCAAAGTGTAAATTGCTGTTGTTTACTACTTTCCCAGAGTAATGATGCTTTTTAATAAATGGAATTGCAATTTTTGATGGAATCACCTTTAAAACTACATCTTTCGCTCTGCCCATTCTTTCACCACCTTAAAAAGAGAGTTACCCATTTTATTAGTATTGCCAAACGTCTCAATACCTTCTTGGTCAACATCCGACAAAGTATTCTTAATCAAATCAATCTGCTCATTGGATAGCGTGAATGTAATCTGACCTACATTAGGCTTATCGCCATCCGGAAGACTAAAATCATCATCAAAATCGTCGTCACTGATTGGTTCATCAAAGCCGAAATCTGCTAAGTCTAAATCGTTAATCTCAGCCATTTCAGCGCCCAAAACATTAAAGTCCCAGTCTGCTAATTCGCCGGTCTTATTGTCAGCTAAGCGATAGGCTTTAACTTGTTCATCAGAAAGGCTGCCAGCAATAACTACCGGTACTTTATCCAGCTTTAACTTCTTAGCGGCCCTCAAACGTGTATGACCAACAATGATCACCCCGCCTCTATCCACTACAATTGGTTGTTGCCAGCCAAACTCCTTAATGGAGTTGGCCGTAGCATCAACCGCACCGTCATTATTCCGAGGGTTATTGTCGTATGGCTTAACCTTATCAATTGACCATTCTTCAACTTTCAAGTTAGGCTGCCTCCTTACAGGTTAATCTCAACGTTCTCAAATTTCTTGTAAGCATCCAAGTAAATCTGGCTTTTATCGCCATTGTACGTGGCTTCATAATACATGCCGTCACTTAACGTCGTACTTAGCAGTGCCTTACTGTTCTGTAGTGCCTTAACCTGCCAAACAATGTAAACATCAGCAGTGGTGATCCTGTTGCCGTCCGTCTTATCCAAATGCTTGTTGGTATAGTCAGCAACTGATTCCTTACACATATTCACAAATTCAATATCGTTCATTTTTATTACCGTCCTTACTTTTCGAGTAAATGAATCCGAATTGCTAATACTTGTGCGTATGTTTCCATCGCATTTGCTTGGATACCAATGAGCTGTCGTTGCTCATCCGGAATATTTGAATTACCTGCAGCAGACCAAGCTTTAGCATCCTTATCCATCAAGTCATCATATTCAGCTTGTAATTTTTCCAATAATTCTTTGTTCATAGTAATTACCATCCTTTTTTTCTAAATTAAAAGCGTCCGATTTAATACGCTTTTTCGGACGCTTTTCAGACGCTTTCGGCCAATTACGCAGGTCATGATCTATCTTCCTGTCAATCGGCCACTGTAATCCCTCTGGAGTTCGTTTAATCAAAATGATCCCACCTAATCCATAGCTCACCTGCACAAAATAGTGCTGTTCCAGTAGCCCATATAATGCTTTCCGGTCGTTTCTTAATGACACCTAGCACTATCAAGAAGATGCATACTAATAAGCAAACAATCATAAAACTTCTATCCTTCATCTCATCACCTAATTTTCTGTATCAAAAAAACCCAGCATTCGAAGACTGGGCTTTACACGAAGACTAACGCCAACGACCGAGAGGAGCACGTCATCTCCATTTAAATCGTTGGCAACAGAGTGAGCTGGACTTGAACCAGCAACTCAACTAGTGAGTAACGACTTAGCAAGCCGCTGCAGTACCGTTATGCTTACCACTCCTTAATAGGCAGGCAATCGTATCAATTAATATATCCATTTGGAGGAACAGAACATTTTGATACCTGCCTAATGGCGGCGGTAGGATTCGAACCTACTCACCCAATGGGACCGGATTTACAGTCCGGCACAGCTCACCATCTCTGACGCACCGCCATGAATGCAGGTAATGAAAGCCCGGGGTGGCTTACCTACAATTCGATAATACTAATATAGACCCCTTTTTTGCTAGAATGTTCCGGATACCGTCCGGATTCAGTCCGAAAAGCGTCCGGATTGTGTCCGGATTTATTTTTTGCCATCATCGCCCTTCTTAACTCGCAGTTCATGCGGATAGAACATGGGAAATTTGAACATAGCTTCCTTCCGATACTCATAAAAGGTTGTTTTAGACAAATCTACGCCATACTTCTGCATGTAGTGGTAACAGCAGTCCTCAACCTTGTGGAACTCAACAAATTGCAACTGAAGGACGGTGGCCAACTGGTCAGAATGTTCATCAACTTGCCCCATCAACTTAATGGCGTTAGTGATCATGGCCATTTTGAACTCATTTTTTTCTTGCAAATGTAATCGTGTAATTTCTTTTTCTTCCTCGTGATTAACGTTAGTTGCACTAAGCAGCGTCCCATCATAAACCTGCCCGGCTAAATGATAAGCTCGCAATTGTTGCTCCTTAATCACCAGACCCTTATACCCTTTCAATTCGTGCACTACATTTTTAATTGTTGCATCATCGTCATAATCATCACTCTTAAAAATTGGTTCGATCAACGCCGCCACCCCTTAACTTGACTGTGATATAATTAATTTTGTAGGAATTAATCGTAGCGCAGCCTTTAGGGCTGCGCTTTTTATTTACTGTTTTCCACATACTCCGCAATATACTTGTCAGCTGGCAAAACGAATTTATGTTTATCATCAGTTTTGGCAATATAGTTTATTCCATTCATACTCAGCTGAATTTTTGTGACTTTAGGTTCTTTATCGTTATCCGGTCCATATGGATTACCGTAAAACGGAAATCCAACACGAACCTGTAACTGAGTCGGAACTAGTCCACCAGTGCTTCCGTCCTGTAAAAAATCGCCTAGTCCGACACTTTGTAATGCAATAATTTTCATTTTTTCATCTCCACTTGGTAGCCATCAAGCCACGCACGGGCAAATATTTCTTGACTGTCATGCTGTCTAAAGAAATTACTATACTCACGGATCTTAGATTGACTAATGATATTATTTTTAACTAACTGCTTCGGTGTAGTATTCAATACCCAATAAATACCATGTTTGTGAATATTGGCATACCTAATTACATCAATTACTATCTGCGGAATTGTCGGATATTCAATATACTGTTGCTTAAAATCTTTATCCGCCAACACTTTAATCTCGTCTGATTCTTTGACAACCCAATAGCCAATCTCAAAAACTATTTCTATATCGTCAACTGGCAAATCATCATCAGGCTCTGGTTCATCATCATTAATAAATATTGAATAGTAAACGGGTGCTCTTTTATCTACATCCATTATGCTGCTTGGAATAATACGATATCCAAACATCTTTTTTTGACTACCATCGAACTGTTCGGCCTTAATCGTGGCCGTCTTCCGATAAATTTTAATCATTCCTACTCCTTCGGCGGGAATGCTGCCCGCAACTCATCACCATGTTTTTCCAGCAGATCCGTGCCAGCTAGGCTAATTCCTACGCAATCATACCCAAGTATGGCTTTAAGGCCGCCTTTATCCATGCAACAGATCTTCTTGAACTTGCCAACAAAGACGCCGTATTTGTAGTTATTTACCCAAATTAGTAAAGTGTTGCCTTCCCACGTATAGTCCTCAATATATGGGTTACGAATGAACCTGATAAAATCTAAATTTAATTTACTCATGTTTAATCCTCCCCAAATAGTTCAAACGCTTGCTTACGTTCCTCTGCTGTTGGTTCCTTAACTTCAATCAATAATCTTCATCCTTTCAGCAATAACTTTGATGACAGGCACCGTCACGCTATTACCAGCCTGCTTATATAACTGACTATCACTTAGTCCGGCTTCTTTCGCTCGATTAAATGCCCAGTCTGGGAAGCCTTGTAGTCGCCAACATTCACGTGGAGTCAACTTGCGAACTTTAATCCCATTATTCACAAACGTATTGTCACTAAACGACCCAGCAGTTACAGTAGGTGAAATATCTTTAATCCCACCGTGGTTAAATCCATGAGGGTTAACGATAATCTTTGGTTCACGCCCACCACCCTGCATTGTGCTAAGTGTTGGAGAAATCCCCTGCGGATCATAGACACGCCCAGTCTGAGGATTGCCACTGAAGTAATCCACGTCCATGACGTTTCCAACCTGCTCTACGCTCTTCGATTTACCTTCAACAACATACGATCCGACTCCTTGTGAGTCACTGTATCGCGTGGTAAGGGTGTTAGCGACCGGTCCATCTTGCTTATTAGCTTCTCGGTAAGCTTCTGTGATAGGAAATACTTTGCTGGTACGTCGTCCTCTAAGATGTCCGATAATGAATATACGTTCCCTGTGCTGAGGCACGACTTCTGCTGAATCGAGAACGTCCCATTCACAGTCGTACCCGATTTCGTCCAATTCAATTTGAAGTTTGAGGAAGTCAAACCCGCCGTTAATACTAAGTAAGTTTTTAACGTTCTCAATGAGTAAATAGCTGGGGCGATCTTCTTCTTTGAGGTCTCTAATAAGCCCTGTAACTGTAAAAAATAAAGAACTACGTTTTCCGGCAGTGATTCCTTTTTGCTTTCCAGCAACACTGATGTCTTGGCAGGGGAAGCCGAAGCACCAGCAGTCTGCTCGGGGTAACTCATCAGCTCTAACTGCTCGTATGTCACTAGCGTTCCACACTCCTTTCACATCATAAATAGCTTGATAGCTTTTTCTAGCAAAATTATCCCACTCAACCCAGCCAACACATTTGTGACCGGCTTGCTCCATTCCCAAATGAAATCCACCAATACCAGCAAACAGGTCTAAAAATTTCATCAGATCACCACCATCCAAGCGTGAACAACTAGCCATACCACAAGGCCAAGGAGAACAACGATGTAAGCTATGCACAGCCCAATGGCGCCGATGCTTCCAAATATTTCTAGCACATCATCAATTGCATCAGTAATCCGTTTCATTCGCCACACCTACTTTACTTTCGTGCTTGGCTCGCGGGCGCTCCACGCCGTGTTGTGCTGCGTGTAACCTCATGCGCCGCCGCTTCTTCTTAATCGTTGACCGCTTTGCATGCTTTCGTTGTTTAGCCATTGCTTATTCTCCTTTCTCGTTTGGATCAACTTCGAACCAGCCCTTGGCACACATCAGTTTCCACTTGTAGTCATCAGACTTAATTACATGGTTCAAATGTTCACAGCGATTAAATGCATCACCGTACCGCTTGTAAATCTTGGGGTAGTTCTTCATAATTTCGCCATCAAAGGTCAGTACGACCATATAGGCCACTACCGTCTTACGTCCCATCTTTAGTGCTAAATCAGTCATTTTTAGTCTCCTCAACTTTAATTTCAATTCTCGGCTGCCGGCCATACCGCTTACTTGCGGTCAAATCAGTTATTAGCGCGTCATCTTGCCAGTAAATGCCGTGAAGCGCGTCCAAAAACGATTTCACGTAGTTATCTAGGTCCGGCTTGACTACCGGCAAGTGCACACCCTTGATTCGTCGCTGTTTTTCGACTTTAGACAGGCTTTGTTGTACTGACCGGTAAAACACTACGCTTACCGCCAAGCTACCTGTCAGGGGCTGTCCACGGTATGTCAGCGTGGCCTCCTCGGCAACGGCCTTTTTAAATAGTCGAACCTTTGGCGGATCGTAAACGATGATCTTGCGACTTCCACGCCCACGTCCTATTGACGACTTTGGTCGCTGCTGTTGAATTGGTTCCAACATAAACACATGTTCAATCCGCATACCCAACTGCCTCGCGTCCCATCGATGTAATGGTCATCGTCCGCGGGCTATCTGGCACCCGCGTAATTAGTTTTGACTTCTCTAGGTCCTTCAACCGGCTAAACACCGTGCTGGTTGATCCAATCCCGGCCAACGTGCCCAACTCTCTGATGGTCGGTGCATAGCCATGCGCGCCAATGTACTGGTAAATACATGTTAAAAGATGCATATCATTTTCTGTTTTTGGCCTCATTTTCAATCACTCCGTTCTGCGTTTACACTTGCCTTGAATTCGTAGTACTTGCAAATCTTGAACCCGTTGACTAGTTGCCCATTTCTAGACGCATTTCTAACTAGATACGGGGCTCTGCCTAACTTGTGCGCCATTTCTGTGGCAGTCTCAGCATCAACAATCTGATTGCCTTTTTTACCCTGCCAATGAGTCCATCGTAATTTGTACTTACGGGTCAAACTTACAACACGGCTTCTGGGCAAGCACAAGCGGTGGGCAATCATATCAAAACTGGTCACCCCCTGATGCATAGCATCAAGGATAAAACGAGCCTGATGTTGTTCATCCGCATTTATCGGTGTGACGGTCATGCCGCGATAGTACTCGTCATCGGTTAATAACCGTGCATCATCACGAACAATCCTAACTGGTCCCGTCCACTTACCACCGGCACGCTTTAGCTTGACCAGCTTTGACAAATCCGCATGCGATCCTTGGGCCAGAATTCTGAATCCACTACGCTCCTCTATCAGAATCGGCATAGGCTTTCCTCCTTGCATTTTTTATTTATTCTCAGTGGCGCCTAGTCTAGCCACGCGTTCAGCTAGCTCCTGGCGTTGTTCCTCAGTCAGCTCTTTACCTTTAGCCTTAGAACCCGTCTGTGAAGCACCTTTTTGCGCCCATTTTGGAACGATTTCTTTTCTGCCACTTGATCCTTTAGGTTTAGGTGGTGTCATGTCGTATACATCAAGCCAGCACCGACCACCCAGCCAATTTTCTAGACTTTTGGTATATTGTTCAGAGGTCTGATTCAACTTCAAATAGGCCTTATATTCCTCGATTTTTGTGATAATGGTATCCAGAGAAACTCCTTCAAGCTTGGCAGTATAGTAAGCGTCATAAGCTTTTTGAAAGTCACGTTTCTTGGGGTAAATCATCCAAACCTTTTCAGTGAACTCCTCATGGATAGCATCACGCGGATCGGGTCTAGTGTTATTTACTTTGTTATTATCTGATTTACTCTGGTCTGATATACTATGGGGATTTTCAACGTTGTTTACTTCGTTTCCATCATTGGAAACCCCATTATCATCATTGGAAACTCTTGGCAACCGATATTTAACCTCAATTGAGCTATCTTTCTTTTGCTTGGCAGCCAATTTGTAATTTTCTTGAATACGCTTAGAAGTAAGAATTTTATATTCATCAAATAATGACTTATCGAAGAACCCAACTGCGCAAGCGCGTTTAACCACATCCTGTACTGCACTTTCCTTGGCATCGACATCATCGGCCACCAAGAACCGTATATCTTCATCCCACCGCGTGTAATACCCTTCATCTTGATAAATATTACAGAGCAGGCAGATTAGTATAGAAATTGACTGGTTACCACAAGCACGTAAGATTTTTCGAATCTTTATATCATGAAAAAAGTCCACATCTAAGTTAAAATAATCGATTCCTTTCTTAATGGGACGGGCCATTTCGCACCTCCTGTCCTTCAATATGGGCCTTTCACCCGCTCGGTGGATTCAGCCACTGCTGCATTCAAGCCAATTCTATTTTTTACTACTATTCACCGCATCAAAGATATCTTGTTGCTGTTGCTTAGTTAATTCAGAATCATGTTTATCTGACTTTGTACCTGACTTATCTTCGTCTGCCTCATCATGCGGACTGTCATAGCTAGTAGCATCATCCGTAATATCTAGCCGGTCATCTACCAATTGACCGTCATCAGTCAATTCCTGCGGTTGTTCGTCCTTGCTGACAGCATTCTGCATCTCAATAGATAAAATACCCCAACGTCCTAACATGCTACGAAGCACGGTCTTGGTAGCCATAGCATCATAGTTATCTCGCCACACACCAGTTAATGCACGCTTGTCTTTAGCCTTATTGTTGGCAATCCGATGTGCTTCAACCTGATCACGTGTCCAATAGACGGTCTTAGTAAAACCGTTGAGCAGTTCAAAGTAACCGGCATATCCCACTGCTGTATCAGAAGTAGCCTTGCTAAAATCATACTTAAGCTCCTCAGCCAATGGATTCCATGAAATAAACGCACCTTCTGGAATCGGCGCCACGTTTAATTTACGGTACTGGCCTGATCGTTGAGCTAGTTGGATATACCCTTTGTACCCAATGATTAGTTGGGCTTTTTTCTCCCACCGATTCGTTTCCTTATTCTTACCGTTAAAAGGAACGATGTAGGCATATCCGAGATTAGGATCAATGGGTAAATCTAAAGTTGCCGCTACCATGGCGCTAGTCATGATAGACATTGGCTGAGCGTCTGCTAGATAGCCATTAGTGTTGACAACGTTAAGTACAGAGCTCACGAAACCTGACGATTTATCTTTTAAGACGTTTTGAAACTTCGCTTGAATCGTAGGTGATTCGAGCAAAACTTTAATTGAAGCGTTCTTTGCACTTACCTTTAGTGGTTGTTGGTTCAGTGCTTTATTCAAAGTATTATTAGTTGCCATTTTTTATTTCTCCTTAATCCGTAATACACGATTGCCCCGCTTAGTTAGACGATTAGTAACGACAAAGTGGTTCGACGTGCCAACTTCAGTAGTCAGCATTGCTTCTCTGACTTTATTTTCAGTTGTTTTAATGTCATTGGTATAAGTTTTAAGGCCTTCTTTTAGGCGTTCACGCTCAACCAGTAATTTATCTAAGTCGTCATTCAGGATAATAGGCTGACCTTCTGTCTTATGGTGCAATTGTTTTAAAGTATCAGTAGTAGAGTCTGAACCATCCACTTCCGGTGGAATATCCTGAATGATATGTTTCTCCCACCATTCAACAAGCTGCTGCCGCATCGTGGCAATTAATTCATCATCACGATCTACTCGTTTAGTGATAAAGCGATGTCCACCAATCAGAGTGGCAAAGTAAC
Source organism: Lactiplantibacillus paraxiangfangensis (assembly GCF_036246185.1). Classification (NCBI taxonomy): domain Bacteria; kingdom Bacillati; phylum Bacillota; class Bacilli; order Lactobacillales; family Lactobacillaceae; genus Lactiplantibacillus; species Lactiplantibacillus paraxiangfangensis. The sequence continues at coordinate 60,828 of NZ_BTPW01000011.1, read as the reverse complement.
AATACGGTCGGTCAAGAACCATCATGTAATGCTGGACTTGTAACAAGTAGGCCGGTGGAATCTCATCATCAGTCCATTCAGAAGATTTGAATTCCATCGCTGTTTTAATTTCCAAGAATCCTGGTTCTCCAACAATGTCCCGGTCAATATCTGCCCGCAAAAAATCGTATTCTGGATCAACGAAGGTCTTGTTCTGTCTGTGAACCTTTTTACCTGTCTGCTGCTGAAATTCTTTGGCAAGGATAGGTTCCATAATATTTCCCCAATGTGTAAACTCATTTCCACTATCTTCAATGGGCAACCGGCCTGTTTTATCAGCCCACACTTCAAATGGTGACCGCCAACTATTAAATCCAAGAATTGCAGACACATCAGAACCGCCAATCCCTTTACGCCGATGTTCCAACCACTGATACCGGTTCATCTTATAGGTCATTTCAATTTTAGGTTGCACTCGTTCTGTAAATTCACTCATTATTGTGGCCTCCTAGCTTCGCGCTCCATAGCGCAACCATCAAAACAAACTAGAATTGCATGATAGTCATCTTGCAGCGTCCGTGAGCTACATTCATTAGCCTCATAGCCTTGATCGGTAAGGTAATCCGCAATTACATCAGGATCATCAACGATGTACTCATCTGAATAGCCATATCTAAACTTCCAATAATCTTCATTAGCCTCTACTTCGTCACCGTTAACATCCGTTGGAAAATACCTATCTGGTTCGTAGTCACCGGATATTAACTGCGCATCCTGTGCTGAATTTAGGCTGTCTAACATATTGATAAAGCTCATAATAGCCACCCCCAAACGCGTTTGACTTGTTGCATCAAGCTAGGTTTTGGAATAAGCTGGATACATAAATTGTTTTGGCATGTTTCTAACTTGGCTGTGTAAGCACTTGCGATGCTTGCATAGCTTTTTTTGTACTTATGAATCGCACTAGCGGGAACTTTTCTTACTTGCATGCAAATCTTCCTTTCCAACTCCGAATAACTTGTGTCGATTGAACCACAATGCGGCAACACCCCAAGTAATCAGCGGGTACGCAATAAAGTCAGGTATAATCATGGCAATTCCTCCTATGCATAAATCTGATTTTCGTCCATCCACTTTTCGATAGCTTTACGCGAGAACACCATGCGACTGCCCTTCATAAAATGTGGGAATCCCGGTTGATTGATGTAATAGTCATTCAACATGTCTTTACCGCAACCCAATACCTTTGCAGCACCAGCCTGATCTAATCCTTGGTCCGGTTCATGGTATTTTTTAACCATTGTTTCAAGTTCCGGCATCACCCTATCAGCCACTGCGTTAGCAACCGCCTCAATAAATTTCTGATCATCCATTTGCATCGAAGCCATCATGTTTAATCACTCCTTTACTCCATACTTATTGTTGAAACTATCAAATATCTGGAAAATACGATCCTGCGAATATCCAGCGTATTCAGCCTTAGTTATAAAATCAGTTTGTTCAGCTGCGAACTCTTCTGCGTAATTTTGAAGATAGTCATCAATTGCCTGTTGCTGGGCTGCTGTCCGCAATTCTGGCTTAATAATTACCGAGGATTCATAATCTGGTTCTAAACCCTGCCGTTCGCGTTCTTCCTGACGCTGCTTAATCGAAGTTTCATAAACATCATCTTGCAGCCGTGAATCAACCATCATAGTTGGAATTCGGTAATCCTTAGTTGCTGATGCAAAGCTTAGCCGCACATCCTTTAGCAAACGATTGACTGACACCCGCATAGACTTGCTTAGCGCCCGCTCACCATTGCGATAACGGCTTCCTGTCGCTTCTGTTACATAGATTGCGTGAGAAAACTCCTTGTTAGTCATTCCCCGACTTGCAACGGCATTTTTAACTAGCGAGCTAAAAGTAATTTTGTCTGGCATCATGTCACCTCCCTTCAAACGGCAATTTAACTAATGTTAATTTCCGTTTGCTTGCCTTAATCTAAGGTTATGGTTAATGATTGAGCTATCTTTAAATCAGCTTTACGTGCCAGTTCCTTCTTTGCGGTTTTATAAAGTGCATTGAGCCGCTTATTACCATCATCCGGAGTAGTTAACGCTTCAACTTCGGCGGGTGTACAACCGAACACCGTCATGATTACTTGTTGTTTAGTTGATTGGGTCATTTTTAGTGCTCCCTTCAGTTATATACACTCTTCGTGTAACTTTTTATTGTAAAAATACATTAACGCTAACATTCAAGGCATCAGCTGCCAAAAAAGCTTTCTCCAACGTGAAATTATTGGTCCCATATTCAATATTAGAAAGTGCTGCACTAGAACCTAAGTTCATCAAATGTGCGAGTTCCACAATAGTTAATCCGTTATCTTTTCTGATTTTTCGCAAAATGTTTTTTGCATCTTTACGAACCACCGGCACACTCATCAAATCGCCTCCCTACACGTAATGTTTAACTCTACACTCACTATAATACTACACAAATAGTGTAAGTCAACGCTTTTATTCACTTTTTGTGTAATTTTCTAAATAATTTGTTTAACTGTTATATAATCTACACAAAGAGGTGAACCGCATGTCCGAATTAAGTAATAGACTTACTTCTTTGCGCGACCGTAAAGGATGGACAAAAACTTATGTTGCAAAAAAACTAGGTATTTCAAATCTTGGTACTTATGCTAATTATGAGTATGGGATACGGGAACCAGATTTAGATACGTTAAAAAGAATAGCCGATATTTACGGTATCACAGTAGACTATTTATTAGGACGGAAAGTCGATCTTGGCGATACTCCCGTCGCAGCACATCTTCGTAATGGACTGTCCTTAGACGACCTCCCAGAAGACCGACGAAAAGCTGTTCTTGACTACATTGAATACCAAAAATCTGTTTATAAAAAGGAGCAGGAAGATAAAAATAAGGCCAAAAAGGAATGAGGTCTATTGACTAGGATTGAAAGATTAATGTCTCGATACCCCGCCCTTTCCTTTGTTTTTGACAAGAACATGCCGTCAGATATGGGCGGATTAACGGTAAACGACAAAATAAATATCAACGCAAACATTTCAGAAAGCGAACAATATCAGTGGTTAAATGAAGAATTAGGTCATTATGAGACTTCTGTAGGCGATATTAGCAACTATGCTCCCGCCGACAATTCCAAACAAGAAAACGTTGCTCGACGTTGGGGTTACAAACAAAGCCTGACCTACAGACAATTACAAAAAATCAAAGATGAATGGCATGATACCGACTATGAAATTGCTGATGATTTGGGCCTACAATTAGATTACCTTCATGAAGTCGGCCACACTTATGGGTTACACTTTAAACATGTAAAATAAGAATTATGGGGATTACTACTTTGGGGAAATAAATTTTTTGGAGGATGAAACAATGTCGAAGAAGATTAAAGGTGAAGATGGGAAAGTTTATGTACAGAAAAAGCCATTTTATAAACGAGTATGGTTTTGGATTTTAGTCGTAATCGTTGTTATTGGTTTCGCCAGTTCAATGGGTGGCTCGGGTTCATCCGATTCATCAGACGACTCATCAGCAACTTCCAGTAAGAAAATATCAAAATCAAAGGAATCGAGTAAGAAGCCCAAGACATCTGCACAAAATTTAGCCGCACTTGCAAAAGCAGATACCTATGCTAAAACCATGGATATGTCTGAAAAGGCTGTATACGATCAGCTCACATCAGATGCCGGTGAAGGGTTTTCAAAATCTGCAGCAAAGTATGCCATGGACCATTTAAATGGAGTTAACTGGAATAAAAATGCATTAAAAAAAGCTGAAAGCTATCAAAAAGACCAATCGATGTCCACTAATGCCATTAAAGAGCAACTCACTTCCGAAGCCGGCGAACAATTTACCACAGCACAAGCACAATACGCCGTTGACCACTTGAGTAAATAAGATGATATCAATGATATTAGCATGGATTTTAGTTATCTTTGGAATAGCTTACTGGATTCTAAACAAGTTTGTTAAATTTATGACAATGGGTCACGTTACTCTTAAAGACTTAATCAGGGCAGGCTTGTGGTCAATTATCGCCCTGTTCATCTGGAGAAAACTACATCCAAATGAACCTGTTCCAGACCGCTTTAAAAATAGTACCGAGAAGCTCAAAAAATTACTTGACGATAAAATGAACGGAGGTAATTAACATGGGATTATTTTCAAAGAAAGCAGACTTTATCACTGCCGGTCAAATCCCAGATGGATATGAAATCATCGATGTTGTACTTGGGACGAGCAATTACAACGCAGCCTTTACTAGAAGCAAGGTAGAAATTCGTAAAGGAATAATGGAAGCAAAGAAAGAGCTACTTGATGAAGCCCATAAACTCGGTGGCACGGCAGTTGCCAACTTGCACATTTCTTACAATAACGATGAGGGATATAAAACAGTTCTCGTCTATGGCGATGCCATAAAAAAAATCTAAAAATAAACGCCCAATTCGGGCTTTTATTTATAGCTCAAAAAGAACATACGTTTGCACAACTAACAAAACGGAGGAACACAACATGACAGAAAACAGTTTAAACGATTGGGACCCAGCTAAAATGGCACAACCAACGGAGTTTATGGATTACGGTGAATTTATGCTCCGGTTGAAAAAGGACTTGGGAGAAACTAGCCCCAACTTCTGGATTTTTGATATGCAGACACCACACAACGAAGACGAATATCAGGAAAGTCTGCGAATTGTAAAGATGCTATACAGAATGTCTGATAGCACTAACAAATGAAAGGAGGCCTTATTTAATGGATTTCAATAATCGCTTTGAAGTTGCCCAACATCTTAAATCAGACTTGGGTTATGCCGACTATGGATTTCTAAATACAGATATCCCCTTCCCAAGTGATGAAGAAAGTTATCAACACTTTATTCACAGTCTTCAGTTTATTGATGCAGGAATTATGGACTACGAACGTAAAAGAAAGGAATGATCTAAATGAGAAAATGGACGCCGCTTAAGCGTCACCCCGGCATTTTTACTTATGAGACTCAAAAAGGTAAACGATTCGGGGTCAGACGAGCATATACCGATTCACACCATAAATATAGAAACTGGAGCAAATCAGGATTTACCAATTGGCGTGAGGCTGACATTGAGCTTAAAAAATTTGAGGTTACCTTGAGCACCGGTGAACTTACAGAGTCAATGTCGAATAGAATCACACTTCAAAATTACTTTGATAAATTGATAAAACGCAACGTTGCTTTAAAGATGTGGCGCCCTGCCACTGTAACCCAAAAACAGAACTACTGGAACAACCAGCTGAAACCTATATTTGGTAAACAACTAATCAATGAGATCACTCGCCAAAGTTATCAGAATTTTATTGATCAGATGATTAAAGATGGCTACGCCAAAAACACTATAATAACCACTAACTCCGTTATGCAAATCATCATGAACGACGCTGCCAGAAATGATGTCATAGCTAAAAATAAATTAAGCAGCATCTCCATCGATGGTGGTAAATCTCCTGTTTCAAAATCGCTTAGTGAAAAAGACTATAAAAAGATCATGGATAAAGCCCCGGAAGTGTTAAATAAATACCAATACTGTTTAGTATCTTTGCTCACTCTTGGTGAACGCCGTGAAGAACTAATGGGACTCCAATTCAAGTCTTTCAAATTCCAGCAATGGAATGACGAAGAAATTTGTGCCATTACCTTTTTAAAAGGCCGCACGAACGCTGAACCAGAAGGTGGCAATCTTAAAAATGATGCGAGCTATCGAACTATTTATGTACGTGGAGATATGGCAAATATCTGTAAATATGTGATAACTTACAGTCGAAATATTTATGCTAAGACACACCGAGAATGTACTGATGAAAGCTTCTTATTTGTTAACGAGAAGACTGGAATGCCCATGGGGGTCCAGCAAGCCAATAAGATTCTTAAAAAAGTTGGCGATGCCGTTAAGGTTCACGTTACCCCGCATATTTTTCGGCATTACTTTGCAACCATGGCGTTAACTAACGGACAGGTAGCAACGGACGTCATGCACTGGTTGGGTCACTCATCACTACAAATGACACAAAATTATACTCGTGAAAATGTGCGTGGTGCACTTAATGTTTTCAACGGAATGGAGCCAACTTTACTGGGAGAAAAAAAGGATGAAGGATAGAGTTTGTGAAAATTCGGGTACCGATTATCTTGTACCCGAATCAGTACCCGAATTTGGTCCGTATATATCGGAATCAATCGAAATTGAAAGCACAAAAAAAGACCAAACGCCCCGTCATTACAACGGTTTGTTTGGTCTGATGTCGTTCCTTTAAGTAGATGACTACTTAAGGGTAACAACACCACCAACTTCTTCAAGTTTAGCCTTGATATCGTTGGCTTCGTCTTCTGAAACGCCTTCCTTAACAACTGAAGGTACGTTGTCAACAAGACCCTTAGCGTCTTTTAAGCCAAGACCAGTGATGTCGCGAACGGCCTTAATAGCCTTAACTTTTTGGTCGCCAGATTCAGTTAATTCAACATCGTATGAATCCTTTGCAGCGGCAGCGTCGCCACCAGCAGCGCCAGCAACAGCAACTGGTGCTGAAGCTGAGACATCGAATTCTTCTTCGATAGCCTTAACTAAGTCGTTTAAATCTGAAATTGATGCTTCTTTTAATGAAGCAATAATACTATCTTTATCAAAAGCCATTTTGTGTTCCTCCATTATAGGTGAGATTATTTTTTGTATTTTTTAACACCAACGACAGCCTAAGCTGCGTCTTCGTCGCCCTTTTCAGCAACAGCCTTAACAGCGTATGCCACGTTACGAACAGGTGCTTGTAACAAGTTAGCGATCGTAGCCAATAATTCTTCACGTGATGGCAACGTAGCGTATTCTTGAACTTCTTCAAGACTAGCAACTTTACCTTCGATGATACCACCCTTTAATTGAAGGGCATCGGCAGTCTTCGCGAAGTTAGCCAAAATCTTAGCTGGTGCAACTGGGTCTTCTTCAGAGAAGGCAACGGCAGTAGGACCGGCAAAGACAGGTTTCAAGTCAGGATAGCCAGCTTCGTCAGCAACACGCACCATGATCTTGTTCTTGATAACGCGCATCTTAACGCCAGCTTCGCGTAATTGCTTACGCAAATCCGTAACTTGTTCAACCGTCAAACCACGGTAGTCAACTACGATGGCTGATACTGAACTATTTAAAAGTTCAGTGACTTCTTTAACTTCTTGTGCTTTTACAGCAACAGTTTCTTTACTCAACAGATTCACCTCCCAGAATTTTGGTTCAGGGATTAATAAAAAAATCCCTATGTCCACCAAGACATAGAGAAAAACAATGTCCTCGGCAGGTAGATTGAGGCCATTTGGCCACCTGAGTCTTAGGTAGAGATATTACTTAACCTCTAGTAATCTATCACAGATCACCTACAGGGTCAATTGTTTTCAGAAAATTAATCCTTAAAATGATGCTAAGTCAACACGTACCGCTGGGGTAAACGTTGAAGTAACAACTAAGTTTTGGATGAAAGTCCCACGTACTGAGGCTGGACGAGCTTTAACGATGACGTCTTCAATGGTCTTGAAGTTGCCAACTAACTTGTCAGTATCAAATGATACCTTGCCAACAGGAACGTGGACGTTACCGTCACGGTCAGTCCGGTAAGTCACCTTACCAGCTTTTGAATCGTTAACGGCTTTAGCAACGTCCATCGTAACCGTACCAGTCTTAGGGTTAGGCATTAATCCCTTAGGACCAAGAACCCGACCTAAACGACCAACTTGGGCCATCATGTCTGGAGTTGCGATTGCGACATCAAAGTCTAACCAACCGTCTTGGATCTTCTGAACTAAATCAGCTTCACCAACAAAGTCAGCACCGGCTTCTTCAGCTTCTTTGGCTTTGTCGCCCTTTGCAAAAACGATAACTGTTTGATCTTTACCAGTACCGTTAGGAAGGACAACCGCACCACGAAGTTGTTGGTCGGCTTGCTTTGTATCAACGTTTAATTTGAAGGCAACTTCAACAGTTGCATCAAACTTTGCGAAATCCATTTTTTTAACCAAGTCTACCGCTTCCGTTACATCGTAAGCTTTGTCACGATCAACGAGCTTAGCGGCGTCTTGGTATTGTTTACTTTTCTTTGCCATCTAAGTGTTTTCCTCCTTGCAAATGTGGTTCAAACGGAGATTTCCTCCCACTTGACACATTCATTTTGATGAAGTGTCCGACGTACTCATCAGTATTGAATTAGCCTTCGACAGTGAATCCCATACTACGAGCAGTACCTTCGATCATGCGCATAGCTGCTTCAACATCAGCTGCGTTTAGATCTTGCATTTTAGTTTCGGCGATTTGCTTAACTTGATCTTTGGTTACAGTTGCAACCTTTTTCGTGTTAGGTTCACCGGAACCACTTTCAACACCGGCAGCTTTCTTTAAAAGAACGGCAGCAGGTGGGGTCTTAGTGATGAAGTCGAATGAACGATCTTCGTACACCGTGATCACAACGGGAATGATCATACCTGCTTGATCAGCAGTACGAGCATTAAAGTCCTTTGTGAATCCCATGATATTGATACCTGCTTGACCTAAAGCTGGGCCAACTGGCGGAGCAGGTGTTGCTTTGCCCGCAGGAATTTGTAATTTAACAACGTTAGCTACTTTTTTAGCCACGAGACATTCCTCCTTAGTCCGTGATGTGGTAAATGGAGCTGAGTTTTTGCTCCTCCCACGTGAACGTGCATACGTGACGCACAAATGTCATTGTAGCATATCTACTTTTCACCAGCAACATTTTTTTGTGCGTCCGGATACAGAAATTGAACAATTTGTCGATCAACCTCGTAGTTTTCGTGCAACCGCGAGTGCCGCGCATTTTTTCCGTGCACAACATATTCTTGGTACTGGTTAATAGCTGGGCGCAATAAGAACCGTAATGATAGCGCACTATTTAGTGCGACCGCCCCATCACTTTGCACCGCGTCACCAATATTACCCGCGATATTTAAATACGAAATCGTATTGGGTAACCGTTGTAACGTGCGCAAAAAGTAATTATAAACGGGGGTCGTTTTAGTGGGCCCATTTTTCGTTAGCGGGTGATTTTCAATCGGATAAGTATTCTGACCGACCTCGCTATCGTTAAAGGGCGCACCAATTGTGACGACCTTGCGCACTTCCGGCAGATTCACGAGTTTGGCCGCCGTTGTTAAATACTGAAACAACACGACCCCACCCATTGAATGCGCCACTAAGTTCATCGTTTGAACGTGCTCGTGTGCGATCAAATATTGAACGACCGCTAAAACACCCTCTGCTTGTTGACGAACGGCCACTCGCGGCGTCGCAAAGATCAATTGCACCATCGGCCGGTACGGATCTAAATGACCCGTGACGTGCGGCTGATTGTGGCGATCAATCATGACGACTAACGACTTATTGGCGATACCACTGGACACGAACCGTTGTAGCATCCCGCCAAACGAAAACCGATTGCCCGCATAACCAGGAATAAACAACGTGACCGCACTGTCATCCGCACAACTAGTTGCGGGTGCGTGGGTCAGGTGCTGCGGCCGACCATACTGCCAAAACTTGAGACCGATGCGGGCCACAATTCCAATAATTAAAACGCCGATGATGATCAAAATCATTTCTGCCAAAGTGGCCCACCAGCTTACTTAAATAATTTTATCCGTCGAACTACTTAATTTCGTCGACTTGGTCAAAATCTAATTCAGTACTCGTTTCACGTCCGAACATGTTGATGTTGACCTTTAACTTCATCTTTTCGTTGTCGATTTCCGTAATTTCACCAGACAAGCCAGAGAAGGCACCGTCGATGATCGTAACTTGTTCGCCAACTTGAACATTCAATTCGGTATGGCGTGCGCTCATCCCTAATTGATGCAAGATTTGTTCTGCTTCTTCAGGTAATAGTGGCGTTGGCTTACTCCCTTGACCATGTGACCCTAAGAACCCAGTAACACCAGGCGTGTTCCGCACGATGTACCAAGCTTGGTCGGTCATGACCATTTCAACTAAGACGTAGCCGGGGAAAACCTTCTTCATTTCAACTTTATCTTTACCGTTCTTAACTTCGTGAGCTTCTTCTTCTGGGACAACGACCCGGAAGATGTTATCTTCCATGCCCATTGATTGCACTCGTGATTCCAAGTTAGAACTAACTTTGTTTTCGTAACCAGCGTAAGTATGTAAGACATACCACTTTTTTTCAACAGATTCGACCATGATTGAACTCCTTTAAGGCTTGTTTTGGGTAAAATAAAAAAACTTCGTCAACACGAAGTTTTCTCTCAATAAGGACATTATACCAAATTTTCGGTTAAAAAACCATTAATGTAATGTGGTTAACGTCTGTAGTAACATCTGAATGATCCAGTCAAACAAAGCGAAGAAAGCCACGAAGAACAGTGACGTTGAAATAACCGTCCACGAGTCCCGCCGGTTTTCCCGCCAAGTTGGCCAGGTCACTTTTTTCATTTCATGACCAACTAGACCAAAGAACTTAAACAAGCGCATGTTTTAACCCCCTACCGCGTTTCACGATGAAGTGTGTGTTTACCACAATATTTACAAAATTTCTTAACTTCTAAGCGGTTAGTCCGATTCGGATTGGCGTCGACCGTATAGTTTCGCGAACCACAAACGGTACATGCCAGTGCAACTTTTTTCTGAGCCATCGACAAAACCTCCATAATAATTCAAGCTTAACATTAGCATGGAATTTTTTGAATGTCAATTTCATGTCTGGCTTAGTAACAATCGCCGCAACTTCCGTCGACACCGATCCGCCGCGTTCGTGACTGGCGCAAGCTCCACTTGAAGCATTACCGCGATCCCTTGGGGCGTCATCCCCGTCAGCATCGCTGCAAAGACCTGTGCTTCAAAGTGTGAACAGACCCGTGCAAATTCAACGAGTTGCTCATGAACATAGACCACGTCTACGGCGGACAAGGTGGTTACGAGGACGTTACTTAGCCCGTCCTCTTCCTCCGTGTCCAACGAAACAACCTCCTGCTCAGGACGCCGCTTCTTAGCCTGCGAACGACGAATCAAATCGATGACCTGGTTGCTCAGTAATAGCCGATAAAACGCGCCAAAACTGCACGGTTGCGCGGCATCATACTGCTTAGCTGCGCGATGAATGGCAATGCGCGCCTCTTGCAGCCAATCCTCATCATCAAAATTACGAATGAAATACTGGCGCCTTAACTTTAAAACCACTGGCAAATATTGATCAGCTAACTGGATAATACTCCGATCATCACCTTGTGCTGCTAACGCAATTAATTGCTGCTCGTTCAAATGGCTTTCCTCGTTTCTGTAATTTTCAGAAACCGCACCCCATTGAATCTGTAAACCCAATATACATGGGCCTTTTGAGCAGCACAAGCGAACAAACGTTTTTATTTCATACTAGAAATTAGTTCACCAATTAATTAATTTAAAGTTATCAATCTAGCCATTAAAACTAACGTGCTGACACCCCATAATTCTATTTATGATGATGTTTAACGTGCTCACGTTCTAGTCGTTCACGGTACTGATTCAATTTCGACAATTGATCGTCATCCCACGGTGATTTACGGACCGCACCCAAATCCTGTGTTCTAACGGCAGTGTGGCGAACTTCCTTCAGCTCATCGTGAACCCGTTTGCGAAGTTCTAAGGCCGGCACACGCAGGGCACCTTCCGAAAAGATGACCCACTGTTCCGCCTGGTCACTAGTCGCAACCGTCACTTGTAGCACGCGGGACTGTTTATCCGCCGCGTACTTTTCAATATAGCTGTCAGCCGTCTGGTCCTTGCTGGTCCATACAATCTCTAAATCAGCTTGCCGATAACTCTTCGAATTGCCCGGAACGTACATGGCATCAAAAATCAGGCTAATATTTAGACCCGTAATTTTTTTATACTCCGTTAAAACGTTGATCAGTTCATCCCGCGCTTCGGGTAACCGACCAGCTTGTTTTAACCGGGCAAGTTCCGGCCAATTACCAATCATATTATATGCATCTACAATCAATAATTGTTGTTTCATCACTATTTTCCAAGTGGGTGGCGCGACGTGTAGCCTTGATAAATCAAGAGACTAGCGGCCACACTCGCATTCAAACTCTGAACATGCCCAATCATTGGAATCGTTAGCATTTCATCCACACTCTTCTTGAGTAATGGTGAAATTCCTTTACCTTCATTCCCGATAATCAGTCCAACTGCACCAGACGCATCCCACTGGCGGTAATCAGTCCCATTCATATCCGTCCCAAAGATCCATAGGCCGGCTTCTTGTAACTGTTTAACCGTCTGCACAAGGTTGGTGACCCGGGCCACCTTCACATGCTCAATGGCACCGGTCGACGTTTTGGCCACCGTACTGGTTAAGCCAACGGCCCGGCGCTTAGGAATGATAATCCCGTGGGCACCCGCAGCGTCCGCTGTCCGCATGATTGATCCTAAGTTATGGGGATCTTCGATATTATCAAGGATTAGGAAAAACGGGGCTTCATTTCTTTCCTTTGCGACGGCAAATAAATCGTCAATCGTCGCGTATTCAAACGCCGCGACCCCGACAGCGACCCCCTGATGGTTCGCGTTATCGGTTAAACGATCAAGCTTTTGCTTCGGCACGTACTGCACGATTAAGTTCCGCTTCTTCGCAATCTTTGCAATATCGTTTAAAACGTCGGCCTGTAGCCCACTTTGAATGAAAACTTTATTGATTTGTTGGTCGCTCTTAATTGCGGCCATGGCTGAGTGACGCCCAATGACGAAGTCCCCATTTTCTGGCGTTTGGTTCTGTTCATTATTTGACACTTGAAATCCTCCCTTCATCAACTTGCTGAATGCACCAGTTGGCGAGTTCCGCAATTCGTTCCGTCTGTTGCGTTAACTGCAAGTAACCAAAGACCGCTTCAAACCCGGTTGAAATCCGGTAAGTTAAAACGTCGGTGTGTTTTGCAGACGTATGGCTCTTAGCGTTGCGTCCGCGTTTGAAGACGTCATCTTCAACTGGCGTCAAAACGTCGTCTGTTTGCATCAACGCAATTAAGGCTGCTTGGGCCTTGGCAGAAACGTAGTGGGTCGCATGGTGGTGCAATTTTGTGGGTTTTGTAAACCCAATTTCAATCAAATGTTGGCGAATAAACGGTTCGTACACCGCGTCACCTAAGTACGCGAGGGCGATGCCGTTTAATTGCTGATAATCAACTTGCATATTATTCCTTTCTAAACCGAACCCCTTGGGGCGTATCTTCTAAAATAACCCCTTGGGCTTTTAAATCGTCTCGGATCTGGTCAGCCTTAGCAAAGTCCTTAGCTTGCCGTGCCGCCTCACGGTCATCGATCAATGCTTGAATATCCGCATCGGCGAGTTCGTTACTTGGCGCTTCAAAGGTTACTCCGAAGACCCCTGCCAGGTGCGCCAAAGCATCCCGCAAAGCAGTTACAGTGTCCGCCTGAACGGTCGTTTGAGCTGCGTAGACGTTTGCTAACTTAGCTAATTCGTAGACGGCCGTAATCCCATTTTGCACGTTAAAGTCGTCATCCATGGCGGTCACGAAGTCACCCTTTAAGCCTTGAAGTTGTGCCATCACGTCAGCATCCGTCCCCGCTTCAGCGTCGCTTAGCCGGAAATTCAAGTTACGATAAGCGTTTTGCAACTTACTTAAGTTGTTCGCCGCTTCGTCCAAGTTGCCTTGCGTGTATTGAATTGGCCGCCGGTACTGCGTCGTCGCCATGAAAAAGCGCAAAATCTGAGGATCGATTTTTTTAATGATATCATGAACGGTCACAAAGTTGCCTAAGGACTTACTCATCTTTTCATTATCATCGCCAACCGTCACAAAACCATTATGCAACCAGTAGTTAGCAAACTTTTGACCGGTCTTCGCTTCACTTTGTGCAATTTCATTTTCATGGTGTGGAAATTCCAAGTCTTGACCACCGCCATGAATATCGAACGTGTCGCCCAAGTACTTAGTGGACATGACGGAGCATTCGATATGCCAACCCGGACGTCCCTTACCCCAAGGCGAGTCCCAAGAAATTTCACCCGGCTTAGCGGCTTTCCACAAAGCAAAGTCGATTGGATCTTCTTTACGGTTCGTTTCCTCATCCGCCGTATGTTGACTCGCGCCGACTTCAAGGTCATCGATGCGTTGGTCGGATAACTGACCGTAGTTTTTAAACTTCCGGGTCCGGTAGTAGACGTCCCCTTCAGATTCATAAGCGTAACCTTTATCAATCAATTCTTGAACAAAACTAATAATTTCAGGAATATTTTCCGATGCACGGGGATGGGCGGTTGCTGGTTCAATATTGACCGCAGCCGTGTCTTCCATAAAAGCCTTGATAAAACGGTCGGCCACTTCAGGCACCGTTGTATGGTCTTCAGCCGCACGTTTGATTAACTTATCATCAACATCGGTGAAGTTTGAAACGTAATCAACGTGGTAGCCTGAATATTCAAAGTAGCGCCGAATGGTATCAAACGCAATGGCGGAGCGGGCATTGCCGATATGAATATAGTTATAAACGGTTGGCCCACAGACGTACATTTTAACGACCCCGGGGGTCAGTGGTTTGAATGGTTCCTTTTGACGCGTCAGCGTATTAAAAACATTTAACATGCAGTGGCACTCCTTTCCAGTTCACAATTGCTTTGTTGCTAGTTTACCATGTTCTACCCGTGGGTGAAATTCTTAGTCGGATTAAAGTTAGTCTAAATGGCACATTCCATCGGCCAGCCTTCAACAACGCAATAAAAAACGCCCCCGCACTACGGAGACTCCGCAGCGCCAAAGACGTTTATACGCAAATTGTTATTTAGCGAGTTCCGAGATCATCGCATCAAGATGCTTCATCGTCGTTTCGCGACCTAATAATTCGATGGTTTCTGGTAATTCAGGACCATGCATTTCATGAGAAACGGCAATCCGAATCGGCATGTAAAGTTGACGACCCTTGATCTTAGTATCTTTTTGAATGCTCTTAATCGTCTTTTGAATTTCAGTTGCTTCAAAGACATCGATATCTTCAACGCGTTTCCGGAATTCCTTTAAAACGATTGGCGCAGTTTCATTATCAAGTTCCGCCTTGGCTTCATCGTTAATGTCAGCTGGACCGTTAAAGAACAAGTCAGCTAAGTCGACGATTTGACCCGTGTAACTCATTTGGTTCTTGTAAAGTGAAACTAACGTCCGGGTCCATTCGATTTGACTCATGTCAGGACGTTTTGGTAACCGACCGGCTTTGATCAATTGACGAATTGACATCGCAAAGACTTCGTTTTCGTCAGCCTTCTTGATGTATTGGTTGTTGACCCATTCCAACTTCTTGCCATCAAATGAGGCTGGTGACTTGCTCAAACGCTTTTCATCGTACATCTTGATGAATTCACGCTTCGTGAACAATTCACTTTCACCAACTGGTGACCACCCTAATAGGATGATGAAGTTGAGCATCGCTTCTGGTAAGTAACCCAATTCACGGTATTGTTCGATAAATTGGAGCACCGTTTCGTCACGTTTACTTAATTTCTTACCGGTTTCGGTATTGATAATTAAGCTCATGTGGCCAAACTTAGGTGCTTCCCAACCAAAGGCTTCGTAAATCATTAATTGTTTAGGCGTGTTGGCAACGTGATCATCACCACGGAAAACGTGGCTGATTTGCATCATGTGATCATCAACCACAACGGCAAAGTTATACGTTGGCATCCCGTCACGTTTCTTAATGACGAAGTCACCACCGACCGTCTTGGATTCAAAGGAGACGTTTCCTTTAACCATGTCATCCCAAGCGTAAGTTTTACCTTCTGGGACGTGGAAACGAATAACAGGCTTTAATCCCGCCGCTTTAGCAGCGGCAATCTTAGCTTGTTTTTCTTCTTCGGTCATGCCAGCAAATTCGTACACGTAATGTGGCATTTCTTTGTTGGCTTTTTGGACGTCACGCTGAGCTTTTAATTCGTCTTCCGTCATGTAAGACTCATAAGCTTTGCCTTCATCGATCAATTGTTGAATCAACGGATCGTAAATGGACTTCCGTTCAGATTGACGGTAGGGACCGTAGTCGCCACCAATATCTGGACCTTCGTCCCAATCCATGCCTAACCATTTCAGGTTATCCATTTGACTCTTTTCACCATCAGCGACGTTCCGCTTTAAATCGGTGTCTTCGATTCGAAGAATAAACTTCCCTTTATTATGCCGGGCAAATAAATAGTTAAACAATGCTGTCCGGGCATTACCAATGTGTAAATGGCCAGTTGGACTTGGTGCGTAACGCACACGAATCTTGCTCTTTGCCAATGTGATTAACGCCTCTTTCATTATTTTTATCACTTACTGTGACGATATAAAACCAGTAACGCCCCGCTTCAATAACCGAGACGTCATCCGGTCCACTTGCTTATCCAGTTTACCATGTTTACCGCTAAAAATTAAGTTTCCGCCTTGATTTTCCCACGATAAACTAATCAATCTTAGTGGCGATTATTATGGTTGTTTCCACCGCTTTGCGGATTGTCGTTATTGTGGCTGCTGCGATTATTACTATGTTTATTGCCAGTATGACCGCTCTCGTTTTCGGTATGGTCCGAAATACCACGATTGGCATGTGCTAGCCGTGCAAAGATCATCCGGCCCGCATCCGTCTGCAACGCACTCGTCACAATGACATCCACTTTTTCGTTGATGTAGAATTTTCCATCTTCAACCACGACCATGGTCCCGTCATCAAGGTAACCAACCCCTTGTTGCCGCTCGCTACCGTTCTTAACCACCATGACGTTCATTTCTTCACCAGGAATAACCCGTGGCTTCAAGGACTTAGCCAATTGATTGATGTTTAAGACTTGAACGTTTTGGAATTCGATCACTTTGTTTAAGTTGTAATCGTTCGTGACGATCACACCGTTGACTTTTTTAGCCAACTGGATGAGCTTACTATCCACTTCTGGAATGTCTTCAAAGTCACCCTCGTACATTTCAACGGGGATAATATTTTCATTTTGAAGCTTGTTTAAAATATCTAGGCCCCGGCGACCCCGGACCCGCTTAATACTATCCGCAGAATCCGCAATGTACTGTAATTCGTACAGGACAAAGTTAGGCACCAGCAACGTGCCTTCCAAAAAGCCCGTCTTGACGATGTCGTAAATTCGACCATCAATCAAAATGTTGGTATCCAAAATCTTGTAATGGTGATAGTTTTTGTCCGGCTGAGCATCCGTAATTTCCGGGTCGGCTTCCTTCTCACGCCGCCGAAAATTAAAGACTTTCCGCCATTCATCGATTCGTGTCGTACCGACCCGGGCACCGATATAGCCAAAAAATAGCATCAAAATAATTGGGATGACCGTGTTCAATAAGAATAACGGACTGCGATTGAATAATTGCGAAATCAGAACCGCGATCAGTAACCCAATAATAAAACCGATACTTCCAAATAATAACGTCATTGGATTTTGCTTCGACAGATTTTTTTCAACCCGGTCCACTAGCCGCACCGCGGCATTCGCTAAGAATAGCGACAGAACCCATAAAACTAACGCTCCCAACACAAAGTTGGTTAAGATGTTATTCACTAGTACGTTTGGTTGCGCCCAAATCGTGTCCCATAAAAACGGCAGGTAAGTTAATCCTAACGTCCCACCGACAACGATAAACACGAGTCGCACCGTTAACTTCTTCATCGCGACGACTCCTTTATAAATTAGTTTGGCTGTTGTAATGCTAACTGTAAGGCTTCCTTCAAGGTCGAAACCCCAATGACATTAATTCCCTTTGGAATATCCCAGCCTTGCAGATTATTCTTCGGGATAAAGATTCGTTCAAAACCAAGTTTGGCCGCTTCACCGACCCGTTGTTCGATCCGGTTAACACGCCGAATTTCACCAGTCAACCCAACTTCACCGACAAAACAATCGGTAGGACGGGTCTGCTGATCACGGTAACTCGAAGCGACGCTGACAGCAATCGCCAAATCAATTGCGGGTTCATCAAGTTTGACCCCGCCGGCCGCCTTCAAATAGGCATCCTGATTTTGTAACATCAAGCTGGCCCGTTTTTCAAGCACGGCCATCAGTAACGACACCCGGTTATGGTCCAAACCACTGGCGGTCCGCTTGGCATTACCAAAGACCGTCGGCGTCACTAACGCCTGAACTTCAACTAAAATTGGGCGCGTCCCTTCCATCGAAACCACGATGGCTGATCCGGTCGCATCTTTTAGCCGTTCTTCCAAGAAAATTTCCGACGGGTTAGCGACTTCGTATAAGCCACCCGTCCGCATTTCAAAGATACCAAGTTCATTAGTAGACCCAAACCGGTTTTTTACGGCCCGCAAGATCCGGTAAGTATGGTGCAAGTCACCTTCAAAGTAGAGCACGGTATCCACCATGTGTTCCAAAATCTTGGGTCCGGCAATAGCGCCACCCTTAGTCACGTGTCCAACAATAAAAATTGTAATTCCGTTCGTTTTTGCAATTTGTAAAAGTTCCGCCGTGATCTCACGAATTTGTGACACCGATCCAATCGCGGAATCCACGTCCGGTTCCTGCATGGTTTGAACTGAATCAATAACCACAAACTCTGGCTTCATTGATTCAATCGTTGCCCGGATATTTGACATATCCGTTTCCGGGTAAAGGTAAAAGTCTTCACTATCGACTGCCAACCGGTCGGCCCGCATCTTAACTTGGGACGCACTTTCTTCACCGGTCACGTACAGTACCGAGCCACCCGTTTCAGCGAGTTGCCCTGAGACTTGTAACAGTAAGGTTGACTTCCCGATGCCGGGGTCCCCACCAATTAAAACTAGGGAGCCTGGCACGACACCGCCACCCAAGACCCGGTTAAACTCTTGAAGCTTCGTCTTGACGCGTGGCGTTTTCGTTAAAGAAACTTCCTTTAACCGTTGGGGCTTCGCCGACTTACCGGCAAAACTGACCCGCGACTTGCGGTCCGGCTTTTTATCAAAGTGTTCTTCAACCAACGTGTTCCACTCGCCACAGTTGGGACAACGCCCAAGATAACGTGGGGTCGAATACCCACAATTAGAACAAACAAACTGGGTCTTCACTTTTGCCACTAAAATTGGCCTCCCATCCGTGCACCGTTTCGGCGCTTAATCGACATTCAATGTACATCACTTTATTTTACCATTATTAACCATTAAAGCCGGTAAATCGCATCAGTTTAATGGATTTTTATCTATTACTACCGCTTCGCCAGACAAAAACAGTGAACCACAGGACCAGTTCCGCCTGATTAGCTGCTTCGCCAGACAGAATTGGTGTGCTTATGAGGGAAAGTTTAGTCTGGAATCTCACTTAAAAACCTCAAAAGACGCCTCTTCAAGTCGTTCCGTAATGTAACCTGACCTAAAATTGACTGAAAAATCTCACTTAGCTGAAAGGCGACCATGATGAAACCCGCTGTGAGGGTGGCGTTAAACGGCGAATTTCCGTTTTACACCACCGACGTCTTGAGAGGCATGCTTTTTGGCTCTCAAGCGAGGCCCAAGACCGCTTTTTGGCTTGGACCGGTCGCCACAGCAGGTGCAATCATGGTCGCCCGAAGCGGAAAGTAACCTCTACTTGTTCGTTGACCCAAAACCACCGGAACGGGTGGTTGTGACGTCGGCTTCGTTATCGGCTGTCAGGTAGTGGGTAAAGATGCCTTGCGCAATGCGTTCACCCTTTTTGATGTGGACGTCGCGAATGCCCATGTTGATCAATTGGACGTAGATGGCCCCTTCATTTTTAGCGTTGTTATAGTAGTCCGCATCGATTACGCCAATCCCATTTGGTAAAATCAGGTTGCGCTTCAACGGGTTGCTGGAGCGGTTCGCCATCAACAAATATTCGCCGTCATTCATGTAGGCCTTAATCCCCGTTGGAACTAAAAATGGCTTTAACGTCTTTGCGGCGGCGTCTAAGTCCGCTTCGGAACTTTTTTCGCCGTGGTGTAGCTGCCACAAAATCTTAATGAAGTTCAGTTTCCAAATCGATGGTAACGTAAAGTCTTCCGCTGCCTCAAAGTCGTATCCAGCCGCTTGCTTCGTTGTCCGATAAGGGACGTGTAATCCTTGGTCAGTGTATGCGCTCACAATCTCAAATCCTCGGGCCATTTTAATTCCTACTTTCAAGTTTAATATGTGACCACATTTTACCACACTTCTACCAGTGGATTCGTTGACAAAATAGGCATTTACCGGTTTAATTAGCTTTAGTTATAAAACCCTTTACAAGGTGGTGACAGCAATGGAATTCACGCGTGAACCGCACCGATTTTTCTTCAACGACGATCAGGGAAAATTAGCTGGTGAAATTACTTTTCCAGCCATCAACGATGATCAGACTTGGGTCATTGAACACACCTTTGTGCGCGACGACTTTGGTCATCAAGGTCTCGCTGCTCAACTGACCGAAGCCGTCATTGACGCTGCACGGGCTGAACACAAACAAATTCAGCCCCTCTGTACCTATGCCAAGGCTTACTTTGATCGTCACCCCGAAGCACAGGATATCTTAGTCACTAAGTCTTAAATAAAGGAGCACGTCTACTAATGAATCAGCAGGATCAATTAAAACAGCTAGTTGGCCAAAAAGCTGTTGAATATATTAAAGATGGCATGCAAGTTGGACTCGGTACCGGTTCAACCGTTAAATTTATGGTCGACGCCCTCGGTGAACGTGTTAAAAACGAACACCTTAACATTGTCGGCGTCTCAACTTCCGAACGGACCGAAGCCCAAGCTAAAAGTTTAGGGATTCCAATGAAGTCCGTCGATGAAGTCGACCACCTCGATTTAACCATTGACGGTGCCGACGAAATCTCCGCTGACTATCAAGGGGTCAAGGGTGGCGGGGCCGCCCTTCTCTTTGAAAAGATCGTTGCCATTAATTCCGATAAAGTTATGTGGATCGTGGACGAAAGTAAAATGGTTAAACAACTCGGTGCGTTTGGTTTACCAGTAGAAGTCATTCCTTATGGGAGCCAACACGTCTTTGAAAAGATGGCTGCCCGCGGTTATAACCCGGTCTTCCGTAAAGTTGACGGCGAATTTGTCCGGACCGACTCCAACAACATCATCATTGATTTGCATATCAATCCCATCACTGATCCCCAGGCACTAGCCGAAGACCTGATTCACATGGTCGGCGTTGTTGAACACGGGCTATTCCTTGATATGGTCAACACAGTAATCGTCGGTCATGCCGATGGTCCCGAAGTACTTGAAGCCCGTCCATAAACTTTCCTTTCACGGATTGCTTGTCGACGCCTTCAGAAACCGATACAATGAGAATAAGATTAAAGGAGCGTGATTTTTTGAGTAAAGAAATTAGTATGAACCAGATTGCCAATTTTCAAGCCGATTTAGATCAACACGCCGATGCAAAAGTCATCGAACGTAGCGTGACCAAGAACGGTATCTTAGCAAGCAGTCAGGATATTCAAGCAATGAGCCAAATCACCCCGGTATTTTCAATTGATTTGGACACCGGTGACGTGGCTAACCAAAAGCAAAGTGGCCGTTGCTGGATGTTCGCCGCATTGAACACGATGCGTCACGACTTAGCTGAAAAGTTCAACTTAAAGCATTTTGAATTATCTCAGAACTACACTTTCTTCTGGGACAAGTTTGAAAAGGCCAACTATTTCTACGAAAACGTCTTAGCAACTGCTGACCAACCAACTAGCAGCCGGAAAGTTGCTTGGTTAATGACCACCCCACAACAAGACGGTGGCCAATGGGACATGCTCGTTGCGATCATCCAAAAATATGGGATCGTTCCTAAGAGCGTGATGCCTGAAACCTACAACAGTTCAAAGTCCGCTGAAATCAATGCAACGTTGAACTTAAAGTTACGTAAAGACGCCGTTGAACTCCGTGAATTAGTCGCAGCTGGGACTAGTGCTGACGCTATTCAAGACCGTAAGGAAAAAATGTTGAATGAAGTTTACCGGATGTTATCTTACGCATTTGGCGAACCCGCTACCGAATTCGACTGGGAATACCGCGATGACAACAAACAATATCACATCGACCAAGGCTTGACGCCACAAAGCTTCTTCAAGAAGTACATTGGCTGGAACTTGGACGACTACGTTTCAATCATCAACGCCCCAACCGATGACAAGCCATACAACCACACCTACACGATTGAAATGTTAGGTAACGTTTTAGGCGGCCGTGAAGTTAAGCATTTGAACGTCTCAATGGCAGACTTCAAGCAACTCGCCATCAACCAACTCAAAGCGGGCCAAAGTGTTTGGTTCGGTTGTGACGTTGGTAAGTCTTCTGACCGTCAAAAGGGTGTTATGGCCATGGACGTCTACAACCAAGATGAATTATTCGACGTTGACTTGTCCATGTCTAAAGCAGAACGTTTGGACTACGGTCAAAGCTTAATGACCCACGCAATGGTCATCACCGGTGTCGACCTAGTCAACGGCCAACCAACTAAATGGAAGGTCGAAAACAGCTGGGGTGACAAAGTCGGAACGAAGGGCTTCTTCGTGATGAGTGACGCTTGGATGGATGAATACTGCTACCAAGTCGTTGTTAACAAACAATTCTTACCTGATGAATTGAAAAAGGCACAAGCAGAAGAACCAACAATCTTAGCACCTTGGGATCCAATGGGCGCTTTAGCTTAATCACATTTGCATCATGATAAAAACACACGGGACACTCACTGGCAAACATTGCCGTGAGTGTCCCGTGTGTTTTTTTAATCCTAAAGGTTGCAAGTTAATTTCAAGAATTAATTACAGCTGTATCAATATCTAAGCCATGAGAATAGCGATTCCGGTTGCCACTGATGACATGCGGTCGTGGGACCATCCCCCACAGCATACCAGCCCTGGCCAGCGGAGCGGATAATTTTGGCATAACTACTGTTACTGTTTCAGTACTGATAGAGCCTTTAAGGCTTAGAATTCTTCTTTACCCGTAATGTTCAACTGGTCATCCATGTGGTAACAAATTGGGACTCCGTTGGCCACTTCGACCCCATCAATCCCCGTATCACTAATCTGTTCGAGGTACTTGATCATCGCACGTAACGTACTACCGTGTGCCACGACTAGCTGATTTTGTCCATCTAACAACCGTGGTGCAATCATATTGATCCAGTACGGCATGATACGGTCGTACGCCATCTTTAGGCTTTCACCGCGGGGTTCAATGTTTGGCCCGTACTTCATGTAACGCCGGTCATGATCCAGTTCAGCCGCCGTCAATAATGGGGGTACCGTATAAAAACTTCGCCGCCATTTTTGAACTTGTGCCTTACCGTATTCTTGGCGGGTAGCGTCCTTATTTTGTCCACGCAACGCGCCGTAGTGTCGTTCATTCAGGCGCCACGTTTTATACTCCGGCAACCATGCTTGATCGATCTCATCCAACATAATGTTGGCCGTAACGATTGCGCGCTTTAAAACCGACGTGTGGACTGCGCCAAACTGAATGCCGGTTTCTCGTAGCCGTTTGCCTGCATGGTGAGCCTGCATAATACCAACGTCCGTCAGCGGTACGTCACTCCAGCCCGTATACGTATTATCGCGATTCGCCGTACTCTCACCGTGTCGTACCAATACCAGTTCTGTCATTCTCTACACCTGCCATATTAATTACTTCTAATCATAATCGATTTAACCTGTTTTTCAAAGTCGGAACTGTCTTACTATCAATTAAAAAGAACGGCTAAACTAGCGTCACCACTAAGTTTAACCGTTCTCAAAGCTTTAATTATCAGTCTTCCTGATTCGAAATGGCGTTAGAGTGCTGAGCCAACTTGAGTGCTTCAGCATCCCCATCCGTTTCAGACTGCGCAACCTTGCCCATGGCACTGGCGCGTTCTCTGAACCGATTACCAACAAAGGTCACGACTGACCCAATCAGGATCACAACAATCCCAATCACCGTCGTGAGTACAATTTGTTCCCGTAAGATCAGCGCAGCTAAAATTGGCGCTAATCCCGGTTTGATAAAGAAGACCAGTGAAGCCGTCGACACGTCGGTTTTTTCCATTGCCAAGAAATAAAAGGCAAAGCCACCACCCGTGACACAGACCCCAATAAAGAATAATAACCAGAAATATTGCATATTAACATTTACAAGTACCGGAATAGCAGCAAACTGGCGCAACCCGATGGCGGTTAACCCCGAAGCTACCGCCGGAATTTTTGTAATCAACGCTAGAACCAATAGTTCAAACGCGCCCGCAAAAAATGTGAAACACGTCATCGTCAACCCGTTCAGTCCCCGTTTAACGGAACCGTACCGCGAAACAATACTATATAGACCAAACGTAACGGCTGAACCGATTGCTAAAACCAATCCCAATCCGTTCGTCAAATGGGCTGGGTTCACAATAATTAATAACCCAATCACCGAAATAATCACAGAAATTAAATTAGCTCGGCCTAACCGTTCGTGCAGAATCAGGTAGGAGAAGAGCAACGCAAAGACCGGATTACAGCTGAATAACACGGCCACCGTCGACGCTTTGTCTACCGTAATGGCTAATTGGTACAACGACATGCTGACGATTACACAGATCAACCCAGTCAGAGCAAAGAGTCGCCAGTCGGCTCCAACTAAACGCCGACCTGACTTTTTAAGCGCACTCAGCGCAAATGGCAACAGGACAACTGCCCCAATGAAAAATCGAATTAAGTTCAATTGAATCGGATTAAAGGCGCTACCGGCCATCTTTAGTGCAATCTCCATTGAACTGAACATCAACGTTGAAATTGCAATGTAAAGATATGCTTTCTTCACGAAACGTTCGCTTCCTTCTTAACAAAAATTTAATAGTCACGCGTTTCAGTATAGCACCATTTTCAAAACCTTTTCAAACTAGTTAATGAGATTCGACTGAACAACCACCATTAAAATCGGGATCACGATTAAACTCAGGAGCGTGGTTTCCGTCACCATCACGGCCGCGTAATCGGCATCGGCACCGTAGAGTTTTGACACGACCGGCGCGTTGGTCATAACTGGCATGGCGGATTGTAAGATAAAGACTTGTTTCATTTCAACTGGAATGGACATTGGGATAAGCATTAACGTCATCAGGACGGGCGCAAAGATGAAGCGTCCGAGTAAGATCCCAATACTGTCGCGGTCAAAGCGCATACTGCTCAAGCCAGCGTTAGCCATGGAAATCCCAATAAAGAGCATCGAGAGTGGAACCGTTAAGCCCCCAATGTAAGAGAAGTCATCCATTAAGAAACTTGGCAATTTGATCCGCCATAAGACGATCAGGACCCCGATCATAAAGCCTAACAATGGCGGTGAGAAAATCTTTTTGAGGGTCTGCTTCAAATCAAACTTAGCAGCCCCCACCCCGTCGCGTTGAATCAGGTAAACTCCGATCGTCCAAAAAATCGTCGTGTTAGCCATGTAGTACACCAATACGTACGGTAAGGCACTACTCCCAAACAACGCCTCGTTAACGGGTAACCCGATAAAAACAGTATTGGAGTTAAAAAACATCGACGAGAAAAGCCCCCGATGACTCTTCTTGATGTTTAAAGCCCGCATCACCCCGAACGAGATCCCGAATAAAATTGCCATGTTAAGGACGGGAAAACGCAGTCCAGGCAAGGTATCTAACAACTTTTGCGCGGTGAACTGCTTCGTGATCGTTGCAATCATGTAAGCGGGTAACGCAATCTGTGTGACGAGTCGCGCGACTAATTTAGTTGAATCCTCGCTAAACCAGCCCCAGCGCGCTAATAAATAACCAACGGCAATCATAATGATAATCGTCATGACGCCTTGAATGCTATGTAAAAATGTCTGTAAAACTTGCATTTTTCACACTCCTTTCACTGAAAAATAATAATTCGATGAGAACCTTACCAGTATACCACTGTTTTTTAGGTAGCTAATTGCAATTTCCGTATGAAAACGTTTGACGTTCTGGATAATTTTATTTATAGTGTTCTATAATTGTGTACTGACTGATATGGTTCATTTATTGACCAGTTGATTGTTAAAATCTTATTAAGTCAGCCGTTTTTCAGACCAAAAGTCTGCTATCCGTCCTAGAATAGAATTGGTGAAAATACGAAATGATGAGGAACGATTATGTCAGAAAATAATAACGATAATGGAATGGGGCCCCGCGAGCGGCGCTATCGGCAGCAACAACAACGCAATCCACATTTAAAACCACACAAGAAACGGACTTGGCTAGTCGGCTTACTGATTGCGTTAGGCGTGCTCTTAGTCGCCGGTGCTTACTGGGGAACAAAGACTTGGAACGCCGCTAAAGATACGATGAATACCACGTTTCAGGCAACCGGGGCTTCCAAATCCCGGAACGTCGACGCCGTCATTAAACAGGGGAAGCCGTTTTCAATCCTTCTGTTAGGGACTGATACGGGTGCCTTGGGACGAGGGAAAGATTTCTCGGCCAGAACGGATACGATGATCATCGCAACCATCAATCCTAAAAAGGAAAGCATGTCACTGACTAGTATTCCTCGTGATACGCAAGTGATGATCGATGGTCAGTCCCAGAAGATCAACGCGGCCTATACGGTTGGCGGCGCGAGTGGTGCCGTTAAATCCGTTGAAAAACTAGTTAACGTTCCGATTGATTTCTACGCTTTAATCAACATGGGTGGTTTGAAACAGATCATCAACGCGATGGGTGGTGTGACCATTACGCCAAAGATGACCTTTAAATATGGTCACGTTAACGTTAAAAAAGGTGTTAAGACGAAGTTGAACGGTGCGGCAGCCCTTGATTACTCCCGGATGCGTTACGATGATCCCCTCGGTGACTACGGTCGGCAGAAACGCCAACGCCAAATTATCATGGCGATGGTTAGTCAATCTAACTCACTAGGCTCGATTGCTAACATTGAAAAAATTACGAAGCAACTCTCTAACAACATGCGGACCGATTTAACTTGGAACGACATGGTTACTTTAGATACGAAGTATAAGAACGCGTCTCACCATGCCAAGACTTATACGTTACAAGGAACGGATGCCATGATTGATGGTCTTTCTTACCAAGTTGCTTCCGCTTCCCAACGTTACAAGATTTCTAAGAAATTACGGACTCAATTGCAGCTTTCAACCAGTAGCATCTCTGAATCCGACTTTACGGATACCGCTTCAATCACGACTGGCAGCAGCAGTAGCTCCGACAGTTCTGATTCGTCCAGCACGACCTCGGATAGCACGCAACAAACTACTACTGACAGTACCACAACGCAGGATGCAACAACGACCAAGGACACACAGTATTAAAACTGATTAAACAAACTAGACCACAATTAAGTATCTAAAACTCAAATACCCGTTCAGAAATGTTAACTATTTCTGGACGGGTATTTTTTTATGCACGCTTCATCCTTTAGTTAAATGATTAGGGTGATGATCCAGCCAATACGAATACCAGACCACGGCTGAAGCCCCTGGCACTATGACACTAATCAGAACTACCGGTAGCGCCGCCGTTGGCCACCAACTACTCATAATCAGGCAGAGGACACCGCTGCCAAAAAAGAACCACCCACCTAACACGTTAGTTTTACGCCAAATGATTGGCGAACGATACGTCCAAGGAACCCGAATCCCCAGTATCCCGTTTTGCGGTGCATCCACGCATAGGATCCCCATAAAACTGATTACTAGGCCATTCAACACACCTTGGGGTGATATTTTTAATCCAATGGGCCCAAAAATCACCAAACCACTATAAATAAACCACGCAATCGCCCAGTGCTCCGCGACTTGCCAGGCCGTCCAATGGTAGGTCGAGGCTGCGATAAACGGCGTCACCAAGGAAAGGATATACGTAATTGTCACGACAGCCAAGACTTCAAGCGTTAAATGAAGTTGCCGCCATCCCACCGGTTTCGGGAGCCACAACCAGATCAGCATTAAACTATTTAAGCCGGAAAAAATTAACGCACGCCAGCGCCATTTTTCAATGCTTGACATGCAGACCACCACTTTTCAGTTATGTGCCATGAAGTAAATCGCACCTAAAACGGTCAGGACGGCTACACCTAGCAAGTAACCATAAAACCATTTCTCACTGAGTGAATACGTCTTGACCCCGCTAACCGTTTTCGCCATGCACGCAAAAAAAATGACGATGATTGGATAGATTCCTAAGCCAACCGTGCTAGCGGCCACCCAATTATGACCAGCTGTTGGCTGGCTTGTACTGATACAAAATCCCATAATTAGCGTTCCTAAAAATACCCACGTCGGCAAAACCACACCAATTTTTCGCATTGCTTCGTCCCCCTATGTTTTTAGCTTTACCCAAGCTAAAGATACCATAGTGGGCCTGCGTTGACGACCGTCTGCCTACCCTACCGACTAAATTCCACCGTTTAGCCTAAGTATACGGACATTTTATTCACCCCCCATACATAAAATTTTGTTTGTCTACTTAGCAATCAAACCATTACTAGATATTCAAAACCACGCGCAAAAACAGCTCAGCTTTTGCGCGTGGTTTAATATGCTTTATTCACTTTAATTAATCGGCCAAGCATCCAACAAGTGCTGAAATTTAGCTTCACGTTGGGCAATCAGTGCGGGGCCATCCCACTGACTCAAGTCCCGTAGTTGCGCTTCAATCAAGCTGATTAGGGTGTCCACCAACTTCGGCGTTTCATGCGAAACCACTTGATCGACTAACCCGCGTTCAGTCAGTTCCGTCGCCGTCATGGGCAACAGGTCAATCGCATCGCTAACGGTCTGTTGTCCGTGCAAAATTGCGGCCACGGCTTCGGGCGACGCTACGTTAAATAACGCGTCGTCTAACATGATGATCCGGTTAGCGTTGGCAAAGCCTAACGCACCACCACTGTGGCCTTCCCCGAGAAAAATCACTAAGTTAGGAACCGTTAACTGTCCCGTCGCCGCAATCAAGTCGGCAATCGCTTGGCTCTGACCGAACCGTTCCGACATGGGACTGGCGTCCGCCCCCGGCATGTTGATCAAACTAACGACCGGTAACCCAAACTTTTGCGCGTGCTGAACCACCCGTAAAGCGGTTCGGTAACCAGGGACCGTCAACGCCCCGCCATTTTTATTACGCCGACTGGTGAGGTCACTGCCCCGGTCAACGCCCAAAACGGCTAACTGTTGACCAATCGCCGTTTTGCCAAATCCGGCCGTCAACGCGTCGTCTTGGCCTAATAACCGGTCCCCACGCTGGTACACCATGGTTGGCAGCAACGCCTTGATGATCGTCGGCGCACTGATTCGGTCCGCAGCCCGGAGTCGCTTTAATCGTTCATCCATGGTACTGGTCCCCTTTCAGATCGTAGCTTGCCAAAACGGTCGCTAAATATTGGGAAAGTTGTGGTCGGGCAACGACCGCATCTAGCATCCCATGTTCAAATAAACTTTCCGCCGTTTGAAAGTCTGCGGGTAAGTCGACTGGCATCGTCTGCTGAATCACGCGGGCACCGGCAAACCCAATCTTAGCACCGGCTTCCGCTACGACGACGTCACCCTTGAAGGCGAAACTTGCCGACACGCCACCCATAGTCGGATCGGTCAAAACCGTAATCAGCGGCAAGGGTGATGCGGCTAGGCGGGCGAGTTCTGCCAAAACTAAATTCATCCCGACTAACGCGTAGAGCCCCTCTTGCATGCGAGCACCGCCCGAAGTCGTGACGAGAATCAATGGCAATTGCCGTTTCCGCGCAACCTGGCTCGCCGCCACGATGCGCCGTGTCACGACCGTGTTCAACGTCCCCATCATGAAATAACTGTCCATGACGGCTACGACGGCCGGATGCTGATCAATTGTAGCGACGCCGGTCACAACCGCTTCAGTCGACGTCGTCCGCTCCTGTGCTCGTGCCAATTTTTGGTCATACGCGGGAAAATCCAGCGCATTCACTGGTCGTTCGGGCATCGGTAACGGTTGAAAACTAGCCGCATCGACTAACAGGTCAATGCGTTGCTCTGCTGTCAGTCGTTGCCAGTGTTTGCAGTACGGACATTGCCGAAACGGTCCCCACTGACTGTGATGAACGTGGCGGCCGCAAGCGACGCACGTCGTCCACGTTCCTGTCTTTGGATAGTGCGTCATTTTTCAACCTCCCAACGACCTAAGCTGTGAATCGAATACTGGTCACGTTCATATTCAGGACGGGCAACCGTTGCCCGCAAAAAAGCTAGGTCGGTTTCTGGACCGACTAGCTGAACCGCAGCTAAAGCTCGTTGCAAATTTTGAACCGCAACCTGACGCGTCGGTCCCGTGACCATCAGCTTAGCAATCAGCCCATCATACATCGTCACCAAGTGGTCCCCCACCCGATAACCAGTGTCGACACGGACATCGGGTGACCAGTTCAGTTGCGCAATTTCAGTTTGCCGAATCGGCAGCGTCGCCGAAATCCGCGCTTCAATCGCCGTACACTGTGGGTGTAAACCGACGTTCTCGTCGACTTCAACGGCCAATCCCGCAGCTTGCTTAATTTGCGCCTGCACGATGTCGATGCCCGTTGTTAACTCGGTCACCCCGTGTTCAACTTGCAACCGGGTATTCATTTCCATAAAGTAAAACCGGCCATTTGAGAATAAAAATTCAACCGTTCCTAAGCTTTGATAGTGCGTTCCAGCGAGTAGTTGGCGTGTCAACTGGTACAACTCCTGGCGCTGCTCCGTCGATAAAATACTTGCCGGACTTTCTTCAAACACTTTTTGTTTGTGTAACTGCAAACTGCAGTCACGATCGCCTAGGATCAGTAGCCCCGTCGCCGTTCCAAGCACCTGAACTTCAATGTGCCGGGCGCGGTTAAGGTAGTGTTCTAAGTACATTGAATCATCTAAAAAAGACGCAACGGCTTCTTGGCGCGCCGTTCGTAACTGCTGGTGAAGTTTTTTGACGTCCGCAATTACGCGGATCCCCTTACCCCCGCCACCATGACTGGCTTTCAAGACTAGTGGAAAACCTAATCGTTGCGCAAGGGGCTTAATGCTGGTCCATCCAAGCCCCTGGAGTGAATGCCCAGATAGCACGGGCACCCCCTGTTTGCGCGCAAAATCCTTCGCACGGGATTTATCCCCCATTAACTTAATCTGGGCCGTTTGTGGTCCAATCCACGTAATACCGCACTCGGCACACATTTCAGCAAACTCAGCATTTTCTGACAAAAAACCGTAACCGGGATGAATGGCATCCGCATGCGTGTTCAGGGCCGCCATTAAAATTGCTTCGGCGTTTAAGTACGACGCACTCGCCGCGGCCGGGCCAATGCAGACCACCTCGTCGGCAAGCTGTGTATACCAAGCGCCCCGATCAGCCGTGGAGCAGACCGCGACCGTTTGAATATTTAGTTCCCGGCAGGCCTTAATGATTCGAACGGCAATCTCCCCGCGGTTGGCAATTAAAAGCTTGCGAAACATACTTACCGGTCCTTTCGCACTGTAAATAGCGGTTGTTCAAATTCGACCGCCGTATCATCCGCCACTAAAATGGCCGTTAATTGGCCCGCAACGGGACTCGTTAACGGATTGAATAACTTCATACTTTCAATCTGGCCCAGCTCCTGACCCGCTGTAACGGTCTGGCCAACCTTCAAATCACTGACTAAGTGAACAACACCCACCATTGGGCTTTTAACACTAACCTCAAGATTGTCTGCACTAGTTGCTGGTGTCGTCGACTGTACCGTATCGTTAGTCTTATCGTTTGACTTCGTGACTTCAATTTCAAGTTCGCCAGCTTTGACCCGAATCTGTTGGTAGCCTTCGCGCGCATACTTTTCGACTAGTCGGTCTAAATCTTTCAATTCCATAGTTGCACCCCTACTTTTTAATCAAAACGGAACCATAGGCCAAACCGCCACCAAATGCGGTCAACAAGGTCGGTCCGGTCATGTGATCAAAGACTTCCGCCAAGGCCATCGCCACCCCCGCTGAAGACGTGTTGCCTAGCCGTTCAACGTTATGTGGAAACTTCGCCATTGGTAACGCTAAGTTAGCCGCAATCTTTTCAATAATCCGTAAGTTCGCTTGGTGACAAATAACATATTGAAGGTCACTTGGTTGCACGTTCGCCGTTTTAAGTAACGTCTTCATCTGCTCAGGAACCACGTTAGTTGCAAACTGGAAGACTTCGCGACCATTTTGATAAAACGCGTCGGTTTGCGGATAGTTGCTGGCCGCAACCTTAGTTATCGGGCGCACCCGGCCAGAGTGAATGACTTCCGCGTTCCCCTGCGTCTGTAATTTTTCTGCTAATAGACTATTCTCGTTAGCGTTGGTCGTCGCTTGTAACAACGCACCGCCAGCCCCGTCGCCAAAGAAAACTGCGGCGGTCCGGTCTTGAAAGTCCATCATCTTGGAATTCACTTCGGCACTAATCACCATCACATTTTGATACTGACCGCTACGAACGAACTTATCCGCCGTTGCCAAACCAAACGTAAATCCCGCACAGGCGGCACTCATATCAAACGCAAAGGCGTTGTCGGCACCAATGTTAGCCTGAACGATACAAGCAGTGGCCGGCGTTAACGCGTCGGGCGTAATCGTCGTCACAATGATAAGGTCAATATCGGTTGCGGCCACGCTACTTTTGGTCAATAATTGCTGCGCAACTTGGGTAGCCAGGTCCGAAGTGTTTTCTTGATCCATGGCAAAGTGCCGGGTCTTAATTCCGGTATGCGCTTGAATCCACTCATCATTAGTATCCATGATTGTCGCTAATTCATCGTTATCAACGACCCGTTTTGGAACGTACTGTCCCATCGCCGTGATTTTTGTATAAGTTGGCATTTTATTTATTCCCCGTTGCTTTCTATCTCGTTATCAAATCAATTATATTAATTTTATCAATAAAAGCCCGTTGGTCAAAGCCAGCGACCGCTTTTTTAGGCAAATCCTTATATTCGATCCCCATAATAAATAAAACAGTGACACCAACCGGCATAACGGTCAGCAATCACTGCTCACTTAACTAATTAACGGGTGCTTCAAAGCCATTCTTAGATAGCAATGGCATGACGTCGACTTTTTTATCAGTCGGCACTTTCTGAGCAAAAATTGGTAAGCCCGCGGCATGAATCTTATACAACGCATCGGCTTCAGCTGGGCCGACCGCAATCGCGTTGGTCACCATGACCATCCCAGCCGTATAAGCCAAGCTCCCAATGTCTACCCCGGTCGCGCTAAAATCAATTCCGCCCGCAACTAACCGGGCCATATTTTGTGGCGTGTCCGTTAAAACTAACGGTTTGACCCCGTCAAATAGCGGATTTCGATATATTTCAATCATTTTATCAACCGTAATGACATTCGCCTTGACCCCCGGCGGCGTGGCCTGGACAATCAACATCTTGCGTAACGTATCCTGCGCAACCGTATCCGATACCACTAAAATGCGGTTCGGATTCACACTTCTAGTCCAAACGGTCGCAACCTGACCGTGTAATAGGCGACTGTCAATCCGGGCTAAGCGGATCTCCATCGTCATAGTATCTCATCTTTCTCGCTATCTTGAAGTAAATCGAGATGTTTAATCCCAATCTTACCGGTTTCTTCCAAGTGCGCAATCACTTCGTTCAATGGTTTGTCCCGCACCGTATAAGCTTCAATCAGCATCGGCAGGTTCAAACCGGTAATTAACCCCATCCGATCAACGTGTTCGGCAACGATTCGACTCGCCGCGTTGAACGGTGAGCCTCCCCATAAATCGACCAAAAACAAGACTTGATCATCGGCATCAAAACGAGCAATCGCCGCTGCTAGACTTTTACTTAAATCTTCAGGTTCTTCATCCAACTGGAAGGTCACAACTTGAACTTTCTCTTGTGGCCCAAAAATCATGTAGGAAGAGTCCACTACCCCTTGAGCAAATTTACCATGACTGACTACGACAAACGCTAACATCGAAAATCTCCTCCTTTTGATTTAACCCATTCATAGAAATAACATGCAAGAAACGTGCCAATTAGTGTATCAACTAGCCGCTACTTGCGCTTGATGCGTTTCTAACAATTGCACAATGTAATAATTTTCAGCGTCAGAAAATGTGAGCTGGAGCTGATCACTGATTTGCTGATTGGCTTTTTGAACAACTGGGTACCACTTGGAAGCCATCACACTTGGTAACTCTTCAGTTGGTGCCGTGATTTCGTCTTTAATTGCGGTCCGCTCTAGCGCGCCAGCGAGGTGCATGATGAGGTCAATCCGAAATGCATTGCTCATATCGTTTGCGAGACTCGCTTCAATCGTTTCGCTATACTGCCACAACAAACTGATTAATTTATGCGGGTTTAAGAACGTAAAGTAGTCACCCAAGTAACGTTCGCATAATTCAGGCGTCAACTCTTGACTTTCGACCACGTTGCTTTGAGGCGAATCAATCCCCATCGCCAACTGGTCAATAAACTTCTCGCCGCCACCCTGTAACAGTTCTTCAAGCGAAATAAACGGAACGTCCAGGTTCGGTTGCGTAATACCAGTTGCCGCAATAATCTGATAGGTTTGCCCAATCTGCTTGATTCGAGTGGCCATGTTGACGACAGAAATTGGAAAGACCGTAATGCCTTCAATAAAGTTTTGCGCGAGTAAACTATCTAAGATTGACTTGATTCGTTCAGCGGTCCCAACACCTGTTGCGCAAATCGCCACGATTGCGCGCTGTGCCGTATTATCCGTAGCAGCCGCTGGTTTAACGGACTTTTTCTGATCTTCAGTCGGTAAATTTCGTGAAATCCGTGAGTACCCCTTAAACCCGACCAATTCCTGATAAATCGAATCCAAATCACTGTCGATTAAGCTGGCTTTCCGAACGGCTTCCAATACAACCGGGGTGGTGACCATGTCGATCGTTCGAATGGCAATGCCCGTTTCGGATTGAATCCGTTCGCCAAACGTTGTCAACGACCCCATGTCGACTAACAACAGGACCCCGTTACCAGCATCCAGTGTCTGGACCTGCTTTTTAATGTGCGTGTAAGCAACGGTTGGGTCCATATCCAGTGGCATGTCAAAGGCGCGCACGTCGTAGTCATCCAACAACTGCCCCACCACTTGGGCCATCGACGACGCCGTGCTCATTCCATGGGCTGCAACCAGCACGCCGACTTTGCCATTGAGTTGCATGGACTTTAAAGAAATCAGTAAAATAGCTAAATAATAAACTTCAGATTGCGGAATTGGCAGGTGGTAACGTTCTTCCAGTCCCTGCTTCAAGACTTCGGCAGCCTTGATTTCGGCCGGATACTCCTTGACCATGGCGAGCATATCAGAACTCATCTGCCGCATGGGCTTGCCCGCCTGAATGCGTTTGATGAACGAGCTGACGTGCAAACTAACCGCGTAAATGAAGTTGTCCTTAAAGTTGTACCCGAGCATCTCTTGAATCGTTGCTTGGGCCGTCTTCGTAAAATCAATGACGTCTTGGTCAACGATTTCCGCCAACTTGTTCTCGGGCGAGACTTCCATCTGGGTCTGTTTATAAAACGACTTTAGATGGAGATTAATATCCGTCGTAATGAACCGGTTAATGTGTTCCTTATCGAGTCCCTCACGCCGCAACAGGGACGCTTTATCCCCAATAATTTCGTATAAATTATACGGTAACTCATAGTTATCGTTCTTATTACGCATGGGGGTTGGTCCATCGTTAGGTTTAACGATTAAAATCGGGTCTAATAGTTCTGAAATGGCACCTAACTCGTGGCGGTTAGAAGCCACCGTCATAAGCCCACTACGGATGTTTTGAGGAAGATCATCCATGGTGATGTTGATTTCACTGTCATTTTCCAGACTATTCACAAAGCCCTGAGCACAAACTAATTGGATGTTTGATTTCAACTGACCGACGTTCCCAAACGTTACGGAACCGAGTAACGCCTGAACAACGTCTTCAGTCAGTTTAATTTGCTTATTAATCCGGTTGGCTTCTAGTGATAATAAGGCCTTGAGTAATTCTAACCGTTCCTGCGCCGAGCGATTGTTAAACGCTGGTAATTGGATCGTAATTGGAATCCGCCGAACAAAGGTCTGCAGTAACGTGCTCTCTGGGTCTTCAGTCGTGGCACAGACTAGCCGAACGTTGGCGTGGTGATTCTTTGACGTTTCACCTAAGCGCGAATAGGTCCCGTGATCCATAAAGTAAAAGATCATTTCTTGGCCTTCCGGTGGTAACCGGTGAACTTCGTCAAGGAAGAGCATGCCGCCATCCGCTTCTTGAATCAGCCCGTCCTTATCTTCATTGGCCCCCGTAAAGGAACCCTTTACATAACCAAACAGATGTGACATCAGCAGTTCCGGGTTATGGGCGTAGTCCGCGCAATTGAATGTAATCAATCCCTGAGCATTCGTCAAAACGTCGTTGCCTTCCGCAAAACGATACATGGCGTTTGCAAAGTAAGTTTTCCCGGAACCCGTCGGCCCAATAATCAACGTATTTAATCCCCGCGGTGGGTACAAAATTGCGGCTTTAGCTTGTTCAACTTGATTTGACAGGCTTTCATGCGAGCCAATCATACTATTGAAAATATCCGGTTTCAATGATGAATTGGCATTTAGCTCGACCTGAGAAACGCTATCCTCCCCAGAATTCGCTACGCCAGCGGTCACTGGTTCAGTTTCATCCGGTACTGCGGTGGACGCTTGGACGTAGTGCACTGGCCGACCGCTCAATTTATCAAGCTGGCCCTCTCGCACCAGCGCGTTTAATTCTTTACTGACATTGGATCGAGCTAACATCAAAGCGTTGGCCACCGCTTCGGTGGTTAATCCCTTCGCATCACTATGCTGACAGAGATAGTCAAATATCCGTGCTTTTCTAGTCAACTTCGCCACTCCTTTACTTCACAGCGTATCAGTTTAAATCTATAACTTCAGTTGTGTTTAATCTT
Source organism: Lactiplantibacillus paraxiangfangensis (assembly GCF_036246185.1). NCBI lineage: Bacteria > Bacillati > Bacillota > Bacilli > Lactobacillales > Lactobacillaceae > Lactiplantibacillus > Lactiplantibacillus paraxiangfangensis. The sequence goes on along the minus strand of NZ_BTPW01000011.1, from coordinate 23,937 downwards.
ACCACAGAGTGTATTGACACACTATCAATATTCTCGAGAATCAGCTCCAATTGAGAACGGTTTCAGTATCACAAAAAAATAAACTATTAGACCAAGATCTAATAGTTTATTCATCCGAATGATTTACTTTAAATAGTCGTCTTTGTTCTTACGTTTGAACGAACGACGTAAAACTTGGAAAAACGTTAACGATTTGACGATTCGATCTGGTTTAATGTACTTACGGACAGCCCGTAATACCCGCTTAGGATCTTTAGATGAGAAAGTAAACAGCCCGTTTTTCTTAGTCTTAAAGGCAAAACGTGGAATCCACTTCCCGCCAAACATTACCGAAACCACGACCCGATCAACTTCATCCCAAGGAATTTGAATATAGTTTTTAACGTTACGATCATCGTAGAACTCAAACCCCTTGTCGCCGACCATAATTTTGCCATAATCGGTTAATCCCATGTGGGAGTTTGCATCCATGACCAAATCAACTTTGTGATTGAGTGATTGAACCATTTATTTAAAACTCCATTTCTTTTATTGATTACACCGATTATACGGCGCAAGCGCCGCCGATGCAAAACCACTATTACGAAAAAGGATGAACTCCATGAGTCCATCCTTTTTCGCCTAAGTCTACGACTCAGATTCAAAAACCATTGATTACATCACACCAATAACGTGCATTACAACCCCAAATACGAAGAGGCCAAGAATGATGATGATTGGTGAAACTTTCTTCTTGAGTAACCACATGCATAAGAAGGTCAAGAGTAAGGCAGCTAACCCAGGAATCAAACTATTTAAGTTATCTTGTAAGGTCGTTACCTTGTATTTATCAAGTGAAAGTCCGGCTTTTTGTTCAGTCAAAGCCTTCTTGATTCCTTCACCGCCTGAAGGCAAGTTAGCCCAGTCGATGAACGCACCCTTAGATTGCTTGATGGTCGAAACCTTGACCGGACTGAAGTCCACGTTAACCCACCGTTCAATTAAGGCGGCTAAGATGAACATCCCTAAGATCGAAGCACCCTTGGTAATGTCTTGTAAGATACCACCAGATAAATCTTCAGTAATCTTAGAACCGGCTTTGTAACCGAATTCCTGAGTGTACCACATGAAGCCCATCCGGATAGCGTTCCAAACAACGAAATACAAGATTGGTCCCATGATGTTACCAGCCATGGCAAGTGAAGCCGCTAAGGCCCCAACAATTGGCTTAACCGTGTACCAGAACACAGGGTCACCAACACCGGCCAGTGGACCCATCATCCCAACTTTAACCCCTTGAATCGTAACGTCATCAATGGGAGCCCCATTGGCACGTTCTTCTTCAAGCGCTAAGGTAACACCAATAACTGGTGAAGCCACGTATGGATGAGTGTTGAAGAATTCCAAGTGACGCTTTAAAGCAGCGGCACGGTCTTCTTTAGTTGTATATAATTTCTTTAATGCTGGAATTAATGAATAAGCCCAGCCACCGTTTTGCATACGTTCATAGTTCCATGAACCTTGGAGGAACGTTGAACGCCACCAAACACGCCGACGATCGGTTTTTGTTAATTTAACTTGATCAGCCATTATTAGTTTCCTCCTTCATTAATACTTGTCGATGATGTCGCCAACTGGATCACCAGTATTGGAGCCACCACCACCGTTGCCAGAATTACCGCTCTTTTCAAGATGTAGGTAAACTAAGGCTAATGACACACCAATAGCACCTAAAGCAATCAAAGTAAGTTCACTGACAGCAGCTAAGACGAAACCTAATGCGAAGAATGGCCACATTTCACGAGAAGCCATCATATTGATAACCATCGCATACCCAACGGCAACAACCATACCACCACCGATTGACAAACCATCAGTCAACCATGAAGGCATTGAATTTAACATTGCTCTAACGGGACCAGCACCAACGGCTAAGATAGCAGCGGCTGGAATGGCAATCCGTAAACCTTGCATGCAGATAGCGATCCATTGCCAAATATCAATCTTGGTAAAACTACCCTCTTCAGCAGCCCGGTCCATAACATGGACAATGGCAGTTGCTAAAGTACGTGCAATGATAGTTAATAGTAAACCGGCAACGGCTAAAGGAACGGCAATCGCAATGGCGGAAGCAACTCCGGCACGGCCTTGGCCACCTAAAACTAAAATAATTGCAGATGCAACAGCGGCTAAAGCAGCATCGGGTGCAACAGCGGCACCGATGTTAGCCCAACCTAAGGCGATCATTTGTAGTGAACCACCTAAGATCATGCATGGTACTAATTGGCCGGTTACTAAACCGATTAACGTACATGCAATAACTGGTTGATGGAAATGGAATTCATCCAAAATACCTTCCATACCAGCTAAAAATGAGACCAGTACGACTAGAATCACTTGAATAAAATTCAAAGTCATGATTTAATCCTCCATTTTTCTTCTGATAATCTATTTTTGTTCGTTCAACATGTTTTGTGCTTTTTTCAAGATGTTATCCATGTTGTCCTTACCATCAGTTGGGACTTTACGAACGTCAAATTCAACGCCGTCAGCTTCCAATTTCTTGTAAGTATCGATATCTTCTTGGCTGAAAGCCAAAACCTTGTTTGGTTGAACTTTACCAACTGAGTGAGCCATTGACCCGATGTTCAAGGTCTTAATTGGAACCCCACCCTCGATAGCAGTCAAAGCATCTTCTGGTGTTTCAAATAACAGTAAGGCTTTTTGACCACCAAAATGCTTGTCATCCTTAGCAATCTTAATCATTTGTTTGATTGGGATAACGTGTGCTTTGATCCCAGCAGGTGCAGCCTGCTTGATCATGCTAGAACGTAATTCGTCCTTAGCAACGTTATCTGAAACAACGATAATCCGCGTTGGATTGATAGTCTTGCTCCAGGCAGTGGCAACTTGCCCATGCAATAACCGTGAGTCGATCCGTGCCAACCCGTATTCGAGTGAGCCAGGACGACCCGTATTGTTTGCGCTAGGAGCGGCGGCTGCCTTTTCTTCCTTAGGCGCTAAGGCTTCTGGACGAACTTTAACCCCGTCCTTAGCCGTTTCAATGATGTGGGTTGCAATTTCGTGAGCCGAGTTCATCGAAAGCCGTGAAGCGTAGGCTTCGATTAACATTGGCAAGTTCAAACCAGCAACAATCGCCCATGTGTCCTTATGTGCTTCGAACAGTCCGTTGACTTGGTTAAACGGAGTTCCGCCCCAAAGGTCAACTAAGAATAAGACTTGGTCTTGATCGTCGAAAGAAGCAATGGCTTTTTCCAACTTAGCCTTGATGTCATCAGGACCTTCGCTAGGCATCAACGTAACCGGTTGAACGTTTTCTTGTTCGCCGAAAATCATTGAACCAGATTGAAAAATGCCTTTAGCGAATTCGCCATGACTAGCAATGATAATGCTTACCATCCTTGTACCTCCTATTTTTCGTTACAGTCATAATAAAACGAATAAATAATATCTAAATAGCCCGTAACGGTTTTGTTTAATACTGAAAGCGCAATCTTTTTTGCCCTCACTAATATATATGCAACTTCCGTGCCAAAATACACTAAAAACAAATTACCGTTATTTCGGCCTTTTAGACTGATACACAGCTGTGATACAGTATTAGTTTGTTCAATTTGTGTATCAAATAGCGTGTTTTTAATACTAACTTACGAAACACTGTACTTTCTTAACCTTTTTTTGCTGATTCACTTAATAACTAAGTGCCCGCCGGCCATTTTGTTGCCAAATTGTTTCAAAATCCTGATTACTGATTGTTTCTCGCCTTCCAGTCCATGGATCATTATAAAATAATTGGTGTGTTTGATAGCCAGTCATCGTTACCGTATGACTCGCAAAGCCATCTAATCCAGTCACCCACACCACCACTGGATGGCGCTTAGCCAGTTGTGCTTTTAGTTGGGGTAAGCTCATTCCACTTAGGTTGACTGCCGTGGGAAGATATTGTCGCACGGTTGCCAGTAATCCTTGAGGATAAACGTAGAGCCCCACCCCCATACTGCTGGTTGGCTCACCAACAAACCCACTGTTCGGGTTCGAGCTGCGCGGAATAGCAGCCGCAAATCTCATTTTGTCGATTTTAACGCCCGCATATTGTAGCATCATGGTCGTCGCCGTCATCTCACACCCCGTTGGCAACTCTGGTAATTGACTGATTAGGGGAACTGCTAATCGGATTGTTGCCGGGGCCACGGGTTTTAAATCACTGGCTAAGACCCAGCCACTTTGTTTAGCGCCGTTACTAATATAGTAGTAACGTTGCTTTTTACCGTTGCGGACAATGTCAGCCTGTTTTGAACGGGTCCAAACTGTTTGGGGGTGCCGTTTTAAATGAAGGTTTACTCGTAATTGGGCCCGGTGTCCCCGTTGCACCGTTAAATGATAGGCTAGACCGTTTAAATTATTGGCGCGGTACGTTTGCTTTGAAACGACCTGAATCCCCGTGATTGGATAAGTCGTCGCCGCTTGAACTGGTTGACTGGCCTGCCAACCAAGACCTAAACCAATGAGGCCGGCCAAGATTCCGCCGCATCTGTTCAATATTTCAACCCACTTTCTTTTCAAGGTATTTAAGCAGTTTTATTATAAGGCTGGAAATAGTGGGATAAAAGCAAAAAATCCGCTAATTTTAATCAACGGATCAGGGCCATATATGACGCCATAATGATAAACGCAAAAAAGTAGCCGATACATCAACGTTTGCACGTCTCAATACCGGCTACTTTTGTTATTCGTTAGTGCGGCCAAGAAGATTCGAACTTCCACCGAGTTGCCCCGACAAGATCCTTAATCTTGCGCGTCTGCCAATTCCGCCATGGCCGCATCATAACTCACAAAAAACATCATACCAAAATTTTGTGAGTCTGACAAGTCTAATTCAAGATTTTTGAACTTTTAAACCGGCTGCATCTACCGGTAACAGGTGATATTGCCCCGTCAACGCCGGATTAGGTTGTAATTCCTGTTGTAGCTCGTTTAACTGTCCGTAATCACCCAGCGTGACAATCGTTGGGCCAGCACCACTCAAATACGTGCCCATGATACCTAGCTGATGCGCCGTCTTGCGAATCGTTGCTAACGCCGGCACCAACTTAGCCCGGTACTGTTCGTGGAATTGATCCGCTTCAAGTAACGGCAACGCCACTTCCCAATTCTGGGTCGCTAAGGCCGCAACTAAGGTGTTTGCCACGCTACTACCCGCAATGGCCTGTTTGAACGGTAAGTTTGCTGGCAAAGCCTCACGACTCGCTGACGTCAGCAACTCTTCGTTAGGTACGTAGACGCTAGCAAAAAGGTTCGGTAATGGCAGTTTGACCGCATGCACCTGTTGTTCGACCGCCGTTGAAACGACTAAGCCACCAAAAATTGCGGGCGCCACGTTATCTGGATGCCCCTCTAGCTGGGTCGCTACGACCAATAATTCATCTAGTGACCGCTGCTGACCGCTCAACTCGTTAGCTAAAGCTAAGCCCGCGACGATGGCCGTCGAACTGCTTCCTAATCCCCGGGCTAGCGGGATTTTTGAATCCACTTGTAAATGTTGGGGCTTTAAATCGGGCGCCAAAGTCAGCGCCGTTTTAATAATTAAATTCCGTTCGTCCGTTGGCACTTCATCACCAAACGGATGATCAATCTGCCAATGATCACTGGGTTGCAAGACTTGCAAAGTTAATTGCATGTCTAACGCAAGCCCAATCGAATCAAAACCTGGTCCTAAGTTTGCTGAAGTTGCAGGGACTGAAATTGTTAACATGTGCTCACCTACTCATTCTTCAAAACTTTATAGCTGGCCAACAGACGCATATTGTCCTGTTCACCAATCGCCGACGTAATCTCGGCCAACTGTTGATCATTCATGGCATGGGTAATAATGACGACCCGTGCGTTACCATCGCTTAACTGGTTTTGAATGATCCGGCTAAACGAAACTTCCGCCTTAGTCATAATCGCAGTCAACTTCATCATCATCCCGGGAACATCACGCATCTTTAACGCGATAAAGTGTGGGTACACGACGTCTTCGGGCGCGGCCAACACGGTTTCTTGCCGATACGAATTAAACGTATTCCCAGTCGTGTTCAACGCGATATTCTTGGCAACGGTCGTAATGTCACTTAAAACACTGTTCGCCGTTGGCAGTTCACCGGCACCTGGACCGTAGAACATCGTATCCCCCACGGCCGTCCCCGTGACCATGACGGCGTTATTTTCATTTTGAACCGTTGCTAAGGGATGGTGGTCAGAAACGAGGACGGGACCGACCGAAACGGCAATCCGGTCATCGATTTCTTCCGCAATTCCCAACAATTTAATGGTGTATCCTAATTGGTTCGCTTCCCGAATGTCTTCGGGACTAATGTTGGTAATCCCTTGAACGTGGACGTGATCCATGGATAAACTCATCCCAAAAGCAAATTGCGTCAAAATAATCATCTTATAGGCCGCATCCAGTCCTTCAACGTCGTTCGTCGGATCCGTTTCAGCAAATCCTAAGTCCTGTGCCGAGCTCAACGCCTGCTCATAGGACCAATTTTTGGTCAGCATTTGCGTCATGATGTAGTTGGTTGTCCCGTTGACGATCCCCATCACCCGTTGGATCTTATCCGCTGCAAAACTGTTGTCGATGGTCCGTAAAATAGGAATCCCGCCGGCAACGCTGGCTTCGTAAAAGAGGTCGCGGTGGTTTTCACGCGCAATCTGGACGAGTTCCCGACCATACTGGGCAATTAAATCCTTATTGGCCGTAACCACGTGTTTACCAGCTTGAAGCGCCCGGGTAATGTATTCCTTCGCCGGGTGAATCGAGCCCATCACTTCAACCATAATCTGAATGGACGGGTCAGATATCAACGTATCAATTTGGTCGGTCAACTGGACATCCCCTAAATCGACTTGTTCGTGCTTTTTTAAGTTGTGGACAACCACACAAGCAAGTTCCAGCTGACGGCCGGTGATTTCTGAGATCTTTTCTTGGTGCGCTTGTAACATTTTTACAACGCCGGTACCAACTGTGCCCAGTCCGACAATCCCAATTTTAATCGTTTCCATGCTAAACCCTCCATTATTTTTAATAGTTAAGCTCATTCTATCGAAAGCCCAGCCGTTAAGCAATCCTTTTCAGACTAATTTGATTGGCCCCCGACACCGTCCACACGTGTAACGCGTCAAGTCCATTCGCCGTTTACGCCGATACACTTGTCCACAATTTTGACAGACATACGTGTACCGGTACGCTTGTTTCGCTGGATGCTTAGGCGCTGGCGCATAGCGCGACCCGCCAACCTGAGCCAGTAATTGCTTAAAGTCAGTATCCCGGTGCCGATATCCCCGGCGAGCTAAGTGCAAATGATAGTGACACAGTTCGTGCTTGATCACACCAATCAACGTTTCTTCTCCAAAATCCGTCAGCATTTTAGGGTTGATATCAATATTATGACTTTCTAACTGATAACGCCCACCCGTCGAACGTAACCGCGCGTTAAAGTAAGCCCGGTGACGAAACGGTTGGCGAAATTCTCGCTCGGATAGATCCATCACCAAGCGTTGGAGTTCTGAATCAGTCATCGCTCGGTGCCACCATGGTCAGCGCAATCCGCTGGCGTTGCCCATCGACACTTTCGACCCAGACCGTCACAATATCACCAACCGCAACGACTCGGCGTGGGTCCTTTAAGAACTTATGACTCAGCTTAGAAACGTGCACTAAGCCGTCCTGTTTAACACCAATGTCCACAAAGGCCCCAAAATCGACGACGTTGCGGACCGTTCCTTGAAGCTGCATGCCCGGCTTTAAATCGCTCATCTTTAAAACGTCTTGTCGTAATAACGGTGCGGGCATGGTGTCCCGGACATCCCGGCCAGGTTTTTGTAAACTATTGACGATGTCTTTTAGTGTCAGTTGCCCAACCCCGGTCGTTTCGGCTAACTGGCCTAAATCTAACTGACTAAGCTGTTGCGCCTTATCCGTCCCAACATCAGTCGATTTTAGTCCCGCCGCCGCTAACAGCGCCTTGGCAGCTGGGTAGCTTTCGGGATGAATATCCGTGTTATCAAATACATTTTTCCCGTCAATGATGCGAAGGAACCCGACCGCCTGCTCATAAGCCTTAGGTCCTAACCGCGGCACTTTTTTCAACTGTGGCCGGCTGGCAAATTCGCCGTTTTCATCCCGGAACGCCACCACGTTCGTTGCAATCGTTTTGGATAGCCCTGAAATGTGGGTCAAAAGCTCAGAACTCGCCGTATTTAAATTAACCCCGACTTGGTTCACGGCCGTTTCAATGACCGTATCCAGCTGGGTGCTGAGTTCCTTTTGGGGCACATCGTGTTGATACTGCCCCACACCGACCGACTTAGGGTCGATCTTAATGAGTTCAGCCAACGGATCTTGCAAACGGCGGCCAATGCTAATCGCACTACGCTGTTCAACGTGAAGCTCTGGAAATTCCTGCCGCGCCTTGTCACTCGCCGAATAAACGGATGCCCCGGCTTCATTCACAATGACGTAGTAAACCGGCCGTTTCAACGTTTTCAAAACTTCAGATACGAACTCTTCGGATTCACGGGAGGCCGTCCCGTTACCAATCGCAATCATTTCAACTTGGTACTTTTCAATGAAGGCCTTAAACTCGCCAGCCGCAGCTTCCCGCTTGGCCTGTGACGCAGGCTTATGCGGATAAATGACTAATTTATCTAGGAACTTACCGTTGGCATCCATGACCGCTAATTTACACCCCGTTCGGTAAGCCGGATCGAAGCCTAATACGACCCGACCTTTCAACGGTGCTTGCATCAGTAAATGATATAAATTGTCACCAAACACTTTAATGGCTTGTTCATCCGCCGCGTCACTTAATTCATTCCGCAGTTCCCGTTCAATGGCAGGTCCAATAAACCGTTTGTACGCGTCTTGATAGGCCGCTTCAACTAACGCCACGGCTGGTCCTTGGTGCTGACCAACAAAGCGAAAATGACAGTAACGGTCGATACCCGCTTGGTCCACTTGGATGCCAACGCGTAACACCTTTTCCTTTTCCCCACGGTTAAGCGCTAGTACTCGGTACGAAACGAGCTGCTTAATGGGGCTGGTGAAGTCGTAGTACTGCTGGTAAACGCCCTGTTCATCGAGCGCCTTACCCTTAGGCTTCACCTTTGCGACTAACATCCCGTGATCCCGCGTATCATTACGAATCCAGTTACGTAACTGCGCGTTGTCACTAAATGCCTCCGCTAAAATTTCGTGGGCACCAGCCAGTGCGGCCGCGCTATCGCTCACGTCTTTTTCAGCATTCACAAATTGACGCGCCTTTTCTTGAATCCCATCTTTAGGAAACTTCAGTAACCAGGCGGCCAACGGTTCCAAGCCGGCGTCCTTCGCAATCGTCGCCTTGGTCCGCCGCTTTTGCTTATACGGTAAGTAAAGGTCTTCCACGTCTTGTAGTTTGGCCGCTTTTTTAATTGCCGCGGTCAACGCCGGCGTTAACTGCCCCTGTTCATCAATCAGCTTCAGTACATCAGCCTTCCGACTTTGCAAATTAGCCAACCGGTCGTAATTTTCTTTGATCTCACGAATTTCCACTTCGTCGAGTTCGCCGGTACGTTCTTTCCGGTAACGCGCAATGAAGGGAACGGTGTTGCCCTCGTCCATCAAACCTAACACGGCCTTGATTTGTTGCGGTTTAAACTTGGTCAGTGTCTGATTGACTAACGTTAAAATTTGATTATCCATTTTTTCACCCAATCTCTATAAGACTCATACCTTCTATTATACCCGGTAAAGATGACAAAAAGGACCTGGAAAAACCAGATCCTTTTTCGTCGTTAATTTTATGAAAGACGCTACATCACGACGCTCATGATTCGTTGAACATCGCCTGAGACCCGTTCCATGGCAGCTTCTTGGTCTTTTTCCGCCTGGTTGAAAGTGTCAACGTCAATGGTTTGATCTTCGATGTTTAAACTAGTCGTCATGGCGGCACAAGCGTTGGTATACGTTTCGTAGGCCGCTAACAAGTTGCGGTGGCGCCCAATCAAACGAACGGGTACTTGCACTTCTTTCAGTTGTGCTAAGTTCTTTTGGTACTGTTCGGTACCGTCGCTAAATTCCATTTGGATATCGTTGAATTCAGCAGGGACCATTTGGGCCACTGCATCATCATCGACAGCTTTACGTAGTTTTTCAAATAATGGGTTTAATTGTTCCCCCATCTTTTCCGTACTTTCAATCACCTTAGATAATACCGGCATGTAGGTCTGAACCGTTGCTTTACGCATCATTCACAGCTCTTTTCTTTGTTTTTAGTTATCCTTATTCTACCAGTAACTGGCCACTTATGCGCGACGCATGTGGCGACGTTGGAAGAACTTAACAATTTCCACGATAACGACCATGGACAAGGAAGCCACGAAAACAATTCCCCATTGGTAAGCATCCAGGCTAGTCACGTGGAACAAGCCGTTCAAGCCTGGCACCATGATCGTCATTGCTAACATGGCAAACGCAATTAAAATTGCCCAGTTGAAGAACTTGTTTCTAAAGAGTCCCACCGTAAACAAGGATTCGTGAATCGACTTCGAGTTAAACGCGTGGAACAACTGAATCAAGCCTAAAGTTGCAAAGGCCATCGTTAACGCGTCGGCGTGCACCATGGAAGCACTGGCGTGAACCGGGTAAGTCAAGGCTAGCCAGTAAACAAGTAACGTAATGCCACCTTCAAGTAAACCTTGGTAAATAATACTGCTGAAGACGCCACCCGAGAAGAAGTTTGAATTCCGGCCCCGTGGTTGGTGCTTCATGATGTTCTTTTCAGTCGGTTCAACCCCCAGCGCAATGGCTGGTAAGGTGTCGGTAACTAAGTTGATCCATAAGATATGCACTGGCGCTAAAATTTGCCAGCCAAGCATCGTCATCATGAATAGAGTCAAAACTTCCCCTAAGTTAGCCGACAGCAAGTATTGAATGGCTTTTTGGATGTTGGCAAAGACCTTCCGACCTTCCTCGACGGCCACCACGATGGTCGCAAAGTTATCGTCGGCTAAGACCATATCACTGGCCCCTTTAGAAACTTCGGTCCCGGTAATTCCCATCCCGATACCAATGTCGGCCGCTTTCAACGCTGGCGCATCGTTTACACCGTCACCGGTCATGGCAACGACTTTACCGCGTTTTTGCCATGCGTTTACGATTCTAACCTTATGTTCAGGCGCAACCCGGGCGTAAACGGAATATTGGCTAACTTGCTTATCAAACTGGGCGTCGGTTAAAGCATCTAATTCGGCACCGGTAATTACGGCATCGTCATCACCAGGTTCGATAATTCCTAACCGTGCCGCAATGGCTTCGGCCGTATCACGGTGGTCACCGGTAATCATCAACGGACGAATTCCCGCTGACTTCGCGTCCGTTACGGCTTGTTCAACTTCTGGACGTTCCGGATCGATCATCCCGACCATCCCGGCAAAGACTAAGTCGTTTTCCATCGTATCAGAATTGACCGTTGCGGGAACTGCGTCGATAACCTTGTATGCAAACGCTAAAACCCGTAACGCCTGGGTCGCTAACTCATGGTTTGTCGCTAAAATTTGGTCCCGAATTGGCTGGGTTAATGGGCTCACGTTGCCATCGGTTTCGACCTGGGTGACCCGTTTCAATAACTCGTCGGGCGCCCCCTTAACGGCAACTAAGAACTGACCATCTGATAACGGGTGGACCGTCGACATTAATTTTCGTTCGGAGTCAAACGGCACTTCGTTGACCCGGGGTTTATCAGTCAACAGTTGGTCAACTGGGTAACCCTGATCTAAATTATATTGAATCAACGCCGTTTCGGTTGGATCACCGGCTAACCCGTCCGCCATAATCTTCGTATCGTTACTTAAAATCATGACTTGGGCTAAGTGGCTATCAATTGGTAATTCCGTTGTCCGCGCGTCCACTAACTTTTGGTTTAAGACGAGTTTTTCAACGGTCATTTTATTTTGGGTTAAAGTCCCAGTCTTATCCGACGCGATAATGTCGGTACTCCCCAACGTTTCAACGGCGGGTAACTTCCGGACTAACGCGTGGCGCTTGGCCATTCGTTGCGTCCCTAACGCTAACGTAATCGTCACGATGGCAGGTAGCCCTTCTGGAATGGCGGCAACGGCTAAGGAAATCGCCGTGAGTAACATGTCAATCAATCTTTCAGAGCCACGCAACATTCCGATACCAAAAACGATGGCTGCGATGACCAAAATCAAAATAGTCAACGACTTCCCTAATTGGGTCAAGTTCGCTTGTAATGGTGTCGTCGTTTCATCAGCGGCTTCGATCATCCCGGCGATTCGACCAACTTCGGTCTGCATCCCGGTCGCAACGACGATTCCGTTCGCTCGGCCATAAGTTACGTTGCTATTCATGTAGGCCATGTTTAAGCGGTCACCAATGGGAAGGTCGCCGGCTTCAAGCGTAGCGGCGTTCTTTTCCACCGGCACGGATTCACCGGTCAAGGCGGATTCCTCAACTTTAAGTGACGCACTTTCAATCAGACGTAAGTCGGCGGGCACAATGTCACCCGCTTCAAGCGTGACCACGTCACCGGGGACGAGTTCGTCACTCTTAACGGTCTGTAACTGACCATCCCGTAAAACAGTCGCGTCCGGAGCCGCCATTTCCTTAAGGGCGTTGATGGCTTCTTCAGCTTTGGATTCCTGAAAGACACCGAACACGGCGTTCAAGATGACCACTAGTAAAATAATCACGGCGTCGACGACTTCACCACTAAATGCAGCGACTAAGGCGGCGACTAACAATACGATGATCATGAAATCCTTGAACTGCGCCAAGAACTTTTGCAACATCGAAGTCGTTTTCTGCTGGTTCAGTGCGTTTTTGCCGTACTGTTCCAACCGCTGCTGGGCGTCGGTTTGTTGTAAACCGTGTTCATCCGTTTTGAGTTCGGCGTAAATGGCCGATAACGGCTGTTGGTACTTAGGTTGTTTACTCATAATAAGCTCCTCCTGGCATCTGAATCTCATTTTCTAAATGGTCTGGATATAGAAAATGAGACCCATGTATGCACGCAAAATGTGTGAACATACATAAGTCTCACTATTTAAGACAATACCGGATTGGCTTCTTGCTGACGATATTGCCGCGAATTTAACTCCGCTAGTTACTCCCTTATGATTATACCGTTAGTATAACGGATTCATATTGAACTGTCTACTAATAATCTTTTGAGCTTATTTCCAAAAATCATCGTAAATGTTAATGGCCGCGTGCCGCTTATGTGCCGTTTTAAGGTACCACGCTTCAATCTTTTCAGCGGCGTCGTCAGCGATTGCTTTGCCTTCCAAGTAGTCATCGATGTCGTCATAGTGCACGCCAAGTGCGACTTCGTCCGGTAAAGCGGGACGGTCTTCTTCTAGGTCTGCCGTTGGGACTTTCTCGTAAAGGTGCTTAGGGGCATCTAGAAAGGCCAACATTTGCTTGCCTTGGCGCTTGTTAAGCCGCCATAGTGGCACGATATCGGCACCACCGTCACCATACTTCGTGTAAAAACCGGTCACGGCTTCCGCCGCATGGTCGGTTCCCACAACGGCACCGTGCATTTCGCCCGCAATCCCGTACTGAACGATCATTCGTTGCCGGGCTTTGATATTACCCTTGTTAAAATCATGAATCGTTAAGTCGTTGGCTTCGAGCGCTTGTACCATGGCATCAGTTGGTGCCTTGATATCAACGCGGTCAGTCACATCGGCGTTCATAAACTGAATGGCTTCCATCGCGTCCGACTCATCGGCCTGGTTGCCATATGGTAAACGAACTGCGATGAACTGATACTGAGCATCCCCAGTTTCAGTCCGCATTTCATCGATTGCCATTTGCGTTAATTTACCAGCTAAGGTGGAATCTTGCCCGCCCGAAATGCCCAATACGTACGTCTTTAAAAAGGTATTCTTCTTCAAATACGCTTTCAAAAAATCAACACTGCGCCGAATTTCTGTTTCGGGATCAATGCTTGGCGCAACGTGTAATGCTTCAATAATTTCTGTTTGTAATGGTCGCATCGGCCAAATCCTCCTAATAATCGATTTTGTTCACCCAACCGCGAACAGAATTGATAATGTTCATTTTATGATCATACAATTTTTGTGATAGGTCAACGGGATAATCTTGTGGATTTAAGTCCCGTTTATACTCATCCCACAACGAATCAAGACTGTCATAAGCATACTGCTTAATCGCGTCGAGGCTCGGTAAATCGTAGACTTGCTTCCCACGATCATAGATTGGGATCAATACCGGTCGCGCGTCAAAATCGCTGACCGTTTTATTAATATAAGTGTAGCTCGGGTGGAACATGTAAATGGCGTCTTCGTTGCGGGGATCTTCGTCGTACAGGGTAATGTAATCCCCTTCTGATTTACCGTCGGCCCGTTTCGTAATGCGCCAAATTTGTTTTTGCCCGGGGGTTGAAACCTTTTCGGCGTTGTTCGATAGTTTGATCGTATCGACCATCTTATGGTGATCATCTTCGATCGATACCATTTTATAAACGGCGCCTAATGCGGGTTGGTCAAACGCCGTGATCAGTTTGGTCCCAATGCCCCAAACACTGATCTTGGCCCCTTGCATCTTTAAGTTTTGAATCGTTTTTTCATCTAAGTCGTTGGAAGCGTAAATCTTCGCATCGGGAAAACCAGCTTCATCCAATTGTTCACGAACCCGTTTGGACAAGTAAGCCATGTCACCACTATCGATCCGCACCCCTTGGAAGTTGATCTTGTCGCCCATTTCCTTAGCAACTTTGATTGCACTAGGTACCCCACTGCGCAACGTATCGTAAGTATCTACTAAGAAGACGCAGTCGTGGTGCGTTTCCGCGTAAGCTTTAAACGCCAAGTAGTCATCCCGATAAGTCTGAACTAACGCGTGGGCGTGGGTCCCACTAATTGGAATCCCAAAAATCTTACCGGCGCGGACGTTACTCGTCGCATCAAAACCACCGATGTACGCTGCCCGGGTGCCCCAAATTGCGGCGTCAAATTCTTGCGCACGCCGGGTCCCAAATTCCAGTAAGCCGTCTTCACCGACAACTGACTTGATACGGGCCGCCTTAGTGGCAATCAGGGTTTGGTAATTAATAATATTCAGTAACGCCGTCTCGATCAGCTGACAGGTTGCCAGTGGTCCTTCAACTTGTAGTAAAGGTTCATTGTTGAAGACCAAGTCCCCTTCACGGGCTGAACGAATCGTCGCATCAAACTCAAAGTTCTTTAAGTAATCCAAAAAGCCGTCAGAATAGTTACCAGTCTCGCGAAGGTAGGCAATATCTGTATCCGTAAAATGTAAATTATTGATATAATTAACTACCCGTTCCAGGCCAGCAAAAATCGCATACCCATTTTGGAAGGGCATCTTGCGAAAGAAGACTTCAAACACCGCGTGCTTGTTGTGAATTCCCTCTTCCCAATAGGTCTGGATCATGTTGATCTGATAAGCATCCGTATGCAAGGTTAAACTATCATCCGGATAGATTTGCGTCATGAGTTTTTTCTCCATTTCGTCATTGTAAAGATGTTTACAGTAAGATAAGCCTATTTTAGCATTTTTTATAATAGTAATGAATGTAAGCACCAGAAAAAGTTGCAGAAATCTATGATTTACCTATACTTTAATTATGATTAGAAAGTGAGGTCGCTTATGTCAGCCCCTTTTGACACGGTTTCAATTTTGAACGTTCCGTTTATTAATACGACTAACACCGCCTTTGTCAATCAACTTCAACAAGATATTGACCACCACGCGAACCGTTTCGTTGTGACGGCCAACCCTGAGATTTTGATGTACGCGCGCGAACACCCGGATTATCAGCAGGTCTTTCGCCAGGCTGATTACATCGCTCCAGACGGCATTGGCGTCATTCAGGGTGCCCAAATCCTGGGCACGCCGCTCCCCGAACGCATCACTGGTTACGATACGCTCCTAGAATTACTTAAATGGGGTGGGCAAACACACCGACGCATCTTTTTGCTGGGCGCTAAACCGGCCGTCCTAAAACAAGTCACGGCCACCATTCAACGCGACTACCCTGGCATTGAAATTGTCGGCGCGCGTGACGGGTACTTCGACGATGAGGCGGCGGTTGCAGCCCAGATTGTCGCGGCTAAACCCGAGATGGTCTTTGTCGCAACTGGTTTTCCTAAGCAGGAGCTCTTCATCGCCAAATATCGTCAACGCTACGCAGCCCTCTGGATGGGTGTTGGTGGTAGTTTTGACGTGATTGCCGGTGCCGTCAAACGGGCCCCGCAATTTTGGCAAAAACATCACATTGAATGGCTCTACCGGTTGATTCAAGAACCGAGCCGTTTCAAACGAATGTTAGTTTTGCCCCGCTACTTGCGCTTGGTGAAAAAAATCGCCAAACAAAAACATTAGTCCGTATTTACTAAAAAACGACCCTGATTCTTTACGGAATCAAGGTCGTTTTATTATTTCAATAGTTATTTTTCGAGGTAAAATTCAAACCGGTTACCCACGTACTGAGTACGTACGTATTCGAACGGTTCCCCAGTCTGCAAATACGAAATCTGTCGTAACCGCAATAGCGCGTCACCGCGACGGACGGATAAGAACTCCGCAATCCGTTCCGATGCTGACATGGCGGATACCGTCTGTTGGGCTTTGCCAGGAACAAACCCAGCCTTTTCTTCTAACGTCCGGTATAACGAACTTGTGATTTCATCCTTTGTAAACTGTTTAACGAGTCGTTCGGGCACGGTTGCAACTTCAAAACAAATTGGCACATCGTCCCCGTAGCGAATCCGTTCCATCCGTAAAACTTGTTCGTTAGGCTTCAACGACAACTTTTCACTTTCGGATAATGAAGGACTCGTCACGTGGTACGAAATGGTTTTACTGGACGGCACCTTGCCTTGAGCCAGCATCAAATCAGTGAAGCTAGTGACACCGGACATCTTTTCTTGGACCTTTTGATTGGCCACAAACGTCCCGGCACCAACTCGCCGTTCTAAGATTCCTTCATCAACCAAGGTCTGAATCGCTTGGCGGAGTGTCATTCGACTGACGTCAAACTGACTCGCCAGCTCCCGTTCAGACGGAATCCGATCACCAACGGCCCACCTTCCGGCTTCGATGGCTTGCTTAATTTGGTTGTGAATTTGAATATAGATTGGCGAACTCATGGTACTCATCCCTTACTTCTAATTTATTTAGTTGCTTTTTTACCGTAGCTATAAGTTGCGACTAAGTCTTGGTTTGCGTCTAAGACGTTGATATCAGCGTCTTTACCCGCTTCCAAGCTACCTTTTTTGGTCAAACCGAATTCACGTGCTTGGTTGACAGAAGACATCTTAACGGCTTCTGCAATCCCACAGCCAGTGAATCGTTGAACGTTCTTGAAGGCGTTAATATAAGTTAACACAGAACCCGCTAAGTTACCAGCTTCAAGGCGTGCTTGGCCGTCCTTAACGATCACTTTTTGACCGCCAAGTTCACTGACACCATCTGGTTCACCCTTCGCACGCATTGAGTCTGTAACTAACTCAATCCGGTCGGCACCTTTTTGTTCGTAGGCCAATTTGATCATGTCAGGGACGATATGGAACCCGTCACAGATCAATTCGCAGTACATGTTGTTTTCAAGCATGGCATGACCAGTGACGCCGGGTTCGCGGTGCTTGAATTCACGTTGGGCATTATATAAATGCGTGACGTGGGTTGCTTTACTTGCTAATAATTGTTCACGGGTCGCATTGCTATGACCAACTGAAGGGACGATGCCATTTTCAAGACAGTACTTTTCAAAATCACGCGAACCAGGATCTTCTGGTGCGTAAGTAATTAACTTCACGCGACCACCAGATAACTTATTCCAGTTGTCTAGTAATTCCACGTTAGGATTTTTGATGTACTTTTCAGGTTGAGCACCCTTAAAGGTTGCTGAAATGAATGGGCCTTCCAAATGAACCCCTTGAATAACGGGATTTTCTTGGGCCGCCTTGTTGATTCCTTCCATCGAATGATTTAAGTTTTCGTTGGATTGGGTCATTGTCGTACAGAAGTATGAGGTAATCCCTTCACGGGCCACCATATCGTTGACCATTTCGTTAATTTCAGCTGGATTTCCATCCATTGAATCAAAACTATAACCACCATGGCTATGAACATCAATAAAGCCCGGTACAATCGTCTTGCCACTGACAAATTCGATGTCGTCATCGGGTTGGGCAACGTATTCGTCCATTGGACCAACCGCTTCAATTTCCTTACCAAAACGAATGTAGCCGTCATCGATCTTTTCTAGACCGGTATAGATGATGGCATGTTTTAACACTTTGCTCATGAACAATTCCTCCTTGGATTTACTGGTTCAATTATAATCGGTATAGACCAAACATGCAACCGCTAGCACCAAGTTATTTCTTATTCACCGAGTTCTTTGGCAATCGTCGCGTCGATTCCTTTGACGACAGACGTCATAAATCCGGCTTCTTCCATGGCTAATAACCCCGCAACGGTCGTTCCACCTGGAGAAGAAACTTGATCGATCAGGTCAAACGGAATCTTATCCGATTTGAGTACCATTTCAGCACTTCCTAAGGTCGCTTGGGCCGCAATCTTAGTCGCGGCGGCTTTGCTTAAGCCGTGTTTGACACCGGCACGCGCCATCGCGTCAATAAAGAAGTAAACGTAAGCGGGCGAACTTCCGGCTAAGGCAGAAAAGGTACTGAAATCTTTTTCAGCAACTTCACTGGTGGCCCCGATAGCGTCGAATAATTTTTGTCCGGCGGCGTACTGGTCAGCGGTCAACGCTGCGTTACCGATGAGGGCGGTCATCCCGGCACCGATGGCCACGTTAACGTTGGGCATGATGCGTAACACGGGAACATCGGGGGCAACCGTTGCGTAGTCAGCAAGGCTGAGGCCAGAGACCATCGTGATGACCCATTTGCCAGCTGTCAGCGCTGGTTGAACCGCTTTTAAAGTGTCCAAGGCAATGTTGGGCTTGATTGCCAAGACAACCACGTCAGCGGCCTTAGCCACGGCTAAGTTGGAATCCATGGCATTTAACCCGTTGGCCTTCGCGTAAGGTTCGTAACTAGTCGCGTGCGCACTGTGCACGTAAATGTCCGCTGGTGCGACGACTTTCATCTTCAACCAACCATCAATAATGGCGCGCCCCATGTTGCCGGCGCCGATAAATCCAATCTTCATAAGCAATTGCTCCCTTAAAGTAGAATATAGGTTTTGTTACCTCTAATTTACACTATCCTAAGTGGCAACGCCAAACGTTCAGTGTATTTATCTGATATGCAAACAAAAATTAAACTAGCGCCACGGATAAAAAATAATTAAATAATTTTTCTCACTATAAAATAAGCTCTTATTCTAGTTATCATTCCAATCACTATCAACTGTAGTAACTTTCAAGTACCATCCCCGTCGAATAAATATATTTATGTCTACTTAGTGAACATTATGACTAGCGTTGACAATGACTACCCGCACGTATACCCTACATACTAATAACGACCCGTTCCAACAGCGTTGCATCCGAACACGGCTGTCTAAAAACAAAAAAGGAGTTTTTTATCATGAATAATAGTACCAATCAAGATTCAAGTCCGAATTTGCAGCAACTAGCTTCCCGGCTTAAAAGCGATTTAGCTAGTCTCCCCGCTGCCATCCGCGCGGTTTTTGACTTAAAACGTAACGTGACTGAGCTGCGGACCCTTCGCTCCTCCACTAAAATCATGATGAGCTTAATGCTACTGGCAAATATCATCGGCTTCATTTTAGGGAAAGATTTCAGTTTTAACGGCTGGATTGGCCTCATTACTGGGCTAGCCGTTGTGTTAAATCTCATTTTAGTCGATCAGGGTCGTCTGACTAATTACAGCTGGGGCATTTTAGGCTGTGCCGTCTGGCTCGTTATTGCCATTAATAACCGCTTAATCGGGGATATCGCCGCACAATCCTTCTATCTCATCATGCAATTCGTAGGAATCGCAGTCTGGCATCGCAAAATCAGCGAGCAAACGGATACCCATGAGCTGGCTTCGCGGAGCTTTAGTAAGCTAGCAGGATTTTGCTGGCTTATTACAACCATTATTATTTACATGGTCGTGCTATATTTCAGTAAACGTTTGAACGGTACCCAAGTTTACTTAGACGCTACCTTACTTCCGCTGGGAATTGTCGGGATGGTATTGATGGTCTACGGTTACCGTTCGCAATGGTACGCTTGGATCACCCTTGATGTGATCAACGTCATCATTTGGTTTAACCAATTAAAGGGCTTTAGTCCCGCTTCCGCATCAATGTTTGCCCTTCAACTCGTCATGCTGGCAAACGGCCTCTACGGCGATTACCTGTGGTTCTACGGACAAAAACGCACAACGACCACTAGTTAGGTAAACAACTGGAACGGGGCCCGTTATTTCACACTAAAAAAGTAACCCACGTGGATCTTTCTGCACGTGGGTTTTATTTGACCGATTGAACATACGCAATCCGTCAAAAAATATGGATTTTTATACACAAAAAAAACGACTATCATGATGATAGTCGTTAGCCGCTTTGGTATTAATTGGGCTAGCTGGGTTCGAACCAGCGCATCACGGGATCAAAACCCGTTGCCTTACCACTTGGCTATAGCCCAAAAATGAAATGGAGGGGAGTGGATTCGAACCACCGAACCCGAAGGAGCGGATTTACAGTCCGCCGCGTTTAGCCAGACTTCGCTACCCCTCCGTAAATCATTCAACTATATTAGAATACATAATTTTGAATAAAAAATCAAGGCTTTTTTCAAACTTTTTTTGATTTTAATTTAAATCAAGCACCTGAGTCTCCTGATACCATTCCGCCATGAAACTAGTTGTTTGCCATTCATTAATCCGTTTCAAACCATATCCAACCGCCTGATCATAATACGTTGTGCGGTTGAACGTCCGTGGCTGCGGGTGGATGTGCAAGTGGCCAAACAGGACGTGGGCCACGTCAAACTGTTCCAGCAACGTTCCCATCCGTGGTGTTCCCATCAGGGCATTCGCCATGTTCCAGAAGCGGTTATCATCTGAGAACCGCAAATAATCCACCCGTGGCACAAAGTGGGTCATAAAGACGACTTGCTTCTGTTCCGCCTGAGCCAAAGATAACTGTGCTTTAACTTGATTTAAAACTAGGTCGGTCCGTTCCAGATCACTTAACGGCTGTTCAATCGCCCGGTCAATCCAGAAGGCCCGTTTCCAATGTAAAAAGTCTTCAGTGGTTGTATCAGGGACACTCGCCGCAAATTGGTAGTCGTACCAGCCATTGTTGCCGATGATCCGCCAGTTCGTATTCGGGATATCAACGTAACGATTATGCAAATAACCGGCGAAGCGCCCATTTTCAAGCTCGTCAAACGATACGCCGTGCACCATGTCATGATTTCCCGCAATCCAGCGAACTTGCGTGTGAGCGCCTAACATGGCCTGTAAATCGACAACAAATTGCTGGCTTTTTTGAAAGTCATTGAATAGGTCCCCCGCAATGAGGTACCACTGGACCCCATTTTGTTCTAAGTACGCTGCCTGAGCACGCATCATCGCGTTAGAATCGACGCGGTTAACGTCAAAATGATTATCACTACTAAATGCTAAACGAACGATGACGATGGCCTCCCTAATAAAAAAAGATACGTTATCAATAAGATAACATATCTTTCAATAAAATTCGTTTTATAGAATCCCCTTCATCGACCGTTTAATCGACGGTACCATGGCAAAGAGAATAATTCCTAAGATCACACTTGAAATCCCAATGATTGCAAAATATGGGACTTCAGTCTGTGTTGAGTAGAATTTAACAATCTGAGCATTCAAGGCACTACCGACAGAATCGGTTAGGAACCACATACTCATCATTTGTGAAGCGAAGGCTTTTGGCGCTAACTTAGTCGTAACTGATAAACCAATTGGTGAAATCAACATTTCGGCAATTTCTACCAAGGCCCAGCTACCAACTAACCAGAGTGGGCTAACTTTGCCACCCGTTCCGAATAACGCACCAGGCATTGCCATCAGCAAGTATGATGCCCCGGCAAAGACCAACCCAACGGCGAACTTCGTTGGCGAGCTAGGTTGCTTCTTACCCCACTTCGTCCATAACAAGACAAATGGTGTGGTGTACAACATGATGAATAATGGGTTCAACGTCTGGAAGTCAGAAGCTTGTAAGTGCATGAACCCAATGTTCAAGTTAACCCGGTTAGCCGCAAATAAAGCTAATACGGCTGACCCTTGTTCTTCAATCGCCCAGAACAATGCTGCGGCAATAAAGAGTGGAATGTAAGCACGAACACGGGAACGTTCCGTTGAGCTAGTCTTTTCAGACGTTAGCATCAAGATGAAGTAGACCACTGGTGTGACAAGAACCAGAATCGTAATCAAGTTGATAATATGTGACAATGTCAACATATTCATTAATTGCATTAAGAGTAGGACTAAAGCTAATCCAATAACCCCAATCAGAACCCGACGGACTAATTTCTTAACGTCTTTTGGTTCCAATGGATCAGTTGGGTATAAACTTGCAGCGCTCAAGTTCTTCTTACCATCAAAGTAATATTGTAGTAATCCGAAGAACATCCCGATTGCGGCCAATGAGAAACCTAAGTGGAAGTTGATCTGTAAACCAACCCGACCAACTAAGATTGGCGAAATCAGAGAACCTAAGTTAATCCCGAAGACGAAGACGCTAAACCCAGCGTCCCGTCGAGTATCTTCTGGCGCGTAGAGTTGCCCAACCATGTCTGAGACGTTAGGTTTTAATAACCCAGTCCCAATAACGATTAAAGCGATTGAGCCAAACAGAGCGGGCGCACCAAATGGTGTTGATAGAACGATGTGCCCGACCATGATCAAGATCCCACCGTAGAAAACAGTCTTACGACTCCCCCAGACCCGGTCACTTAAGAAGCCACCAAGCACACTAGAGACGTAAACTAACGCTGAGTAAATTGACATAATGGATGCCGCCGTAACTTGGTCAAAGCCAAGGCCACCCTTTGCCACACTGTAGTACATGTAGTAAATAAGTAGGGCGCGCATACCGTAGTAACTGAATCGTTCCCACATTTCAGTGAAGAACAACGTACGCAATCCACGTGGTTGGCCAAAGAACGACCGATCCAGTTTTTGCTGATTATCCAATTGAATTTCCTCCAAACTTAATCATACAGCTTGTCTTTCGTTTAAAAGTAACAAAATTTGTTTCTTAATTAAACATAATAACTATTATACTAGCCTTAATCTTAATCAACAATACACTTAATCATTTTCTAATCTAACGGTCATTAATCAAAGTGCTTACCTTGCATTATCAGGTGATAACAAAGCCCGGCAACTCGCACAAAACTACGTAGCGTTGACATTACCGAGTTTTTAATTATATTTACAATGACATTAATTTCTAATTTAATATAAAAAAATTAATGTTAAGTAAACGTTTTCTGAATGACAAATTCGGCTAAAATCTAATTAATAAAACGGATTGTGACCAGTCTATTTTCGTCTGAATGACCGGTTGAATTGTATCGTTTAAACGAAAAACGGAGAACTGCACGTTCACACGCGCAAGATTCTCCGTTCCATTAAAAGGCTTTAATTATCTAAAAAGACGAGAACACGTCTCGTCTTCAATAGTGCCGGCTACCAGAGTCGAACTGATGACCCTCGGTTTACGATACCGATGCTCTACCAACTGAGCTAAGCCGGCATGATATAAAAAGAGATGTCAACATTAATGCCAACATCTTGTCACTCCGACAGGCGGGCTCGAACCGTCGACATCTTGATTAACAGTCAAGCGCTCTACCAACTGAGCTATGTCGGAATAATCGCATGGCAACGTCCTACCCTCGCAGGGAGCGATCCCCCAACTACTCT